>JAYEGV010000141.1:0-9046 GCA_034659235.1 Methanobacteriota archaeon | reverse complement strand
CACATAATTTCTGCACCGGTGCAGCCCTCTGATCATAATGCATCATGATCGGTGTAATTACATAAACCTTGTGCGTTTGCATCCGAAAGGCACATCGGTGCGATAAAATTCGATGCTCCGGCCGGGATTTGAACCCGAGTGGCTGGCTCGAAAGGCCAGAATGATTGACCGGACTACACTACCGGAGCGATAGGAACATTAAGATACAGGGACTAAAGTGCACATTAACGTTTCGATTGCAAATCCTATGCGGCAAATATTTAAGATGATCTCGCCATCATAGAAACCATGAATTATCTACTATGCGCATTCGGCATCGTATGGATCGGACTTGGGCTGTACACCATACAACTGCTGCTTACACGACTACGATTATCGAGAACAAAAGGGAATTGCGACACTCATGGATAAGAGACAGAAAACACTCTTTGCATCTGCTGTGATCATCGTTGTTCTGGTGGTCGGGTTATGGGGCGTCGATTTTCAGAGCACACTTGCGGTCTCTGATCTCACAGACGAACATACCGGGCAGCGGGTGTATGTGGAGGGCGATGTAAAGATGGGAACACTCCGTGCGATAGATAACGGTTCAACGGTATTATTTACCCTGACTGATGGAAATAATGATATCGATGTCAGTTATGCGGAACACCAGCCTGTAAATCTGATGGAAGGGCAATCTGTTACCGTTACAGGTACGATACTCCCTGACCACACCATATCAGCGCATCGACTGGTGACCGAGTGTCCGTCAAAGTACGCTGCTGAGAACACAACGCTTAAATCCATTCAATAAATAATCACAGCGAGAGGCTTATCGATGATCACTGACTGGTACGAGTATCGACTGATCAATGGCGCAATCATCAGTCTGGTAAATGACCTCGACGAATCAAATCTGAAACGCATCGTTCATCACGTATTTGATTCGGGAGGCAAACGAATCCGTCCGATCACCCTCATCCTCTGTTCCGAACTCTTCGGAGGCGATGCAGATGAATGTCTTGATGCCGCGCTCGCAATCGAACTGATACACTCAGCCTCGCTGATACATGATGACATACTGGATACGGGGCTTGTGCGCAGGGGCGCTCCCAGTGTGTACCACCAGTTCGGACTGGCTGCTGCAATCCTTTGCGGAGATTTTCTGATCTCAAAGGGAATTGAATTGATCTCAAGGTACGATCAGGCAGTGATTCAGGACTTCGGACGTGCTGGCATGTCTATGGCTGAAGGGGAGGCGATCGATGTCAACAGCAATGAAACCGAGTTTTCTGAGGGAGATTACTTTGAATGCATCAATAAGAAGACGGCGTCGCTATTTGCTGCATCAGCCTGTATGGGAAGTAGAGTCGGTGGAGCATCCGCACAATCAGTTAACCGGTGCGCCGAATTCGGGATGCATCTCGGCATGGCATACCAGATCGTTGATGACCTCCTTGAATACCAGGAACTTCAGCATGAAAAGAAGTCTGCAAATAGAGCAATCACGCTTCCGCATATTTTAAAGCATGATGCTGTAAATCTGTCGGTTCAGGAGGTACAGCATCATGTCGATTGCTCGAAGCAGATTATAAGTTCGTTTGATCACTCGGATGCCAGGAACAAGCTGCTCAAGATCGTGGATTATATGACATTCGATCTGATCGGTGTCGCAGGAACTCTATAATCCAGAACATGCTCAACAAGTTGTGGTAAGGAACCACGAGATTAACACAGAAATCTCGTGGAAATCTGTGTAATCTTGTGGTTAGCAGCTTTTCGGATAGGCTCTAAGCACATAATCCGGGTCAGATCGATTTTGCAATCCTGATCATCTCTTCGCGATCAAGTGCGCCGCCCAGCATAAATTCACGCTCGCCATCACCCCATTGCAGCGCAAGAGATTCGCCAAACGCGGTTATTGTGCAGTTGTGCTCACCAATCATGATCGTCTCGTTCTCACCCTCTGGCGTTGGTCGCCTGACAGACTCGTTGTACGCGCTTTCGATCAGTTGAATGGTTGTGGACCGTGCCAGTAAGGCGTCGCCTTCGGTCGTATTGGTGTACATAATAATCACGCCATTCTCATGCATCGAAACAGGAACCACCATGATATTATCCAGCTCATAGCCCTGCGGCAGATATTCTGGCTCCTCGATATCAAATACAACCTTTGCCTGCGCCTCTTCAATGGTCATCTTCTCAGGAGTCGTTTCATCCATCGATTCAATGGTTGCGCCTTCAGGTATCTCGAATTCGAATGTGCTGTTTGGAATATCGGTATTGAATCGCATGTCCTGATATTCCATGCGCATTGCCAGTTCATTGTTCTGGTATGTCTCGATTCTAATAGGCATCCAGTTCTCTTGATCAAGCCACAACTCCATCGATATGGGTACGCGCACGTCCGTCGGCGTTGCCGTGATCCTGTAACATCCACGCCCGGAGACGATCCCCGTTCCGTTCGGAACGATTACGCATGTATCAAGCAGATTCTCGATGAACTGCGCATTTCTGGACACATTTGTCTGTGCATACGCTGGAATGGATGCCGTCTTGACTGAATTGCTGACAGGATCGTACATCCATATATAAGTGCCATTTGAAACCGTGATCTGCCCGGCAAGCTCAGGATGTTCTGTGTATTCCATCCGGATCATGTCCGGGTATTTGTAAGTGTAATTTGCGACCATGGTCTCATTGTTACTCGTCACGACCATGGTGCCGGCGAGGTCACGCACACTATCCTCATGCGCTCTCATCTGCTGTTCGATCTGCTCGGTAGTGAGTTCATTGCTGACACATCCGGTTATCACAAGCGAGATGCCGATGATTGTGATCAATAGTATTCTCTTCATCACTGGTACTGTTCAATCGATGTTTAATAAGGTTGCGGTAAACATCATCTTTATCACATCCGGATCATATAATCAATCACAATGATCGACACCGATTTCTTCAATCAACTGAATCGATTCTCGCTCATGGTGCGCAAGCGTGTGTCGAGCGTGTATGCTGGCAGCAGACGTGCGGTATTGCAGGGGAGAGGGATCGAGATCGTTGGATACCGCGAGTATATGCCAGGTGACGACATCAGGACGATAGACTGGCGGGTGTATGGAAGGACAGAAAAACTGTATATACGCAAATTTGAGGAAGAAAAGAACGTAACCACACATATACTTCTCGATTCGAGCAAAAGCATGGATTTTTCGAGTAACGGTATAACGAAATTCGATTATGCCGCGATGCTTGCATGTGGGTTCGGTTATCTGGTGACAAGAGAGAACGAGAAATTCGCAATATCCACGTTTGGGGAGAATATCGATATCAATCCTCCGAAAAGAGGCAGAGGATATCTGCTTCATACGATCGGCAGATTGAATCGGATTCAATTAGATGGAAAAACGAGATTCGATCATTGCACCAGGCAGTACGAGAAGATGATCCGGTCAAAATCACTTGTTATTGTCATATCCGACTTTTTAACCGATCTCGACTCGATACGTGCTGGTTTATACCGGCTTGCACCGAATGATCTGATCATAATCTCGGTCTTCGATCCTGCCGAATACGATCTTACCATTGGGGGAGATGTGAAATTATACGATATGGAGACGGATGAGGTCAGAAAGACGTATATCAGTCCAAAACTGAAAGAGGATTATAGAGAACTGCTTGATAGCCATTTCGGAGGGATAAGGGAGACATGTATGCATATCGGGGCAGATTTTTTCTCGTTCGGGACGAACGTTCCGATATTCGATGCATTCTTTGAGACGGTGAAGGCGAGATAAAGGTGATTGGATGCCATTTGCAAATCCACTGGCACTTCTTGCTTTTTTAAGTCTCATTCCAATTGTAATTCTATATCTGATCAAACCAAAGCCCAGGGATATAAAAATCCCATCGCTGATGTTTATTCTGGATATGGAACGAAAGGAGCATCGATACCAGACGATGCTGAAAAAGATCGTCAGAGATCCATTGATGATTATGCAACTACTCTTTCTGATCCTACTGACGCTTGCGATGGCATCGCCATACTTTATCGCAACCAAAACCGTGCGTGCTGACCATACCGCGATCATCATTGATGCATCCGCATCGATGCAGGCAGAAAAGCCGAGCAGATTCGATCGTGCAAGGGATGTTGCAACCCGGTTCGTCAGCGGGAAGACAAGCATCATCCTGGCAAAGAATGTCCCGATCGTCGCATTGCAGGAAGGGAGCCGATCGGATGCAACGGTTGTATTGCAGCACATAAAGCCAGGCGCGACCACAGCAAATATTGGCGACGCAATCCTTCTTGCAAAGAGCATGATCGGGGATGAGAAAGGCGCAATCGTGGTGATCTCTGACTTCTCAAATATCGATTCCGACTCGATATCAGCATCGAAGATGCTTGCGAATGCGGCTGGCATCGGTGTGACGTACAAACAGGTTGGGCACGATGCAGATAACATCGGAATTACTTATGGCAAACTGGAGCGAAAAGAAGATGGATATGAATATACCTGTAATATTAAAAATTATATCGATGACAAGAAAACGGTACCGATTAAAATATCTCACAACGGCAAAAAAATCTTATCGGATAGTCTAACCATATCTCCGCATTCAAGCGAACTGTTCGCATTAACCGATCTTAATCCCGGAGCAACGATCGTTGCTCTGGAAAGCAGAGACTCACTGAAGGTTGATGACCGAGCATACATCGCGATTCCTGAGATACAAAAACGAAGGATACTGTTTGTAAGCGAGAATAAAAATCCTCCGGCGAAGATAGCACTGAGTTCACTACCGGATACCGAATGCACGATTGTAAAACCACCTGTTCTCCCATCGTTCGATGATTATGACCTCGTTGTGATCGGATACATCACAAAGGATTCGCTTCTGCCAGGGACGTTCAATGATCTTGCATCGTTTGTTGGATCTGGCAGAAGCCTTGTGGTCCTTGCATCTGATGATCTGGGGAAAATTGACACGAATAACCTGCTGCCTGTGCGCATATCCGGGGGAGCAGGACCTGCTGTGCTGAAAACAAGGATGATCAATGAGTTCACAAGGGATATCGCATTCGAGGATGTTTCGGTGAACAAACATATCAGAAGCGAATCGATCGATGAATCCCTCGTTGCCGTGGTCGCAGATGATGGGTCCCCGGTGCTTGCATACCGGAAATCAGGGGCTGGCACCGTTGTTTATTTTGGATTCGGCGAAGGAGATCCGGCATGGAACGATTTTCATACGAGAGTCGATTATCCGATCTTCTGGAGGCAGATCGTGGACTGGATGAGCGGTGTTCTTGGGATCGATGAATACAATGTCAGAACAGGAAGGATGTATCCACTTGGAACAGAGCAGGAAGTGATCACGCCAACCGATGCGATCGTAACAGATAATCTGCTCTTTGACGAGGTTGGTGGATACCGGATCCGCGATATGGATATTGCCGCGAATCTGTACGATCCGGAGGAGTCCGATCTTTCGATGCCGGTGATGCCAGAGGAGGTGCGCAATCTCGAACCTGATGTTGTCAAAGCAGATGTAGAAGAGGAATTATGGGGATATCTGATCGTTCTCGTGATCTTTCTTGCCGGTTTCGAGCTGTATTATCTCCGGGCAAGAGGGGAGCTGTGAAATGAATGGAATCGAGGATAAACGGAGGATCATCGATGAATATAACATGGAAGCTACAGAGGAGATAGTAAAAGCAGTCGCAGATATCACGAGGAGCGAGGAGGGTCTGGTATTATTCCTGATACCAAAAAGGTTGAAGGAGGGATACAAGAGGCAGTATATGGACAGGGTGAGAGAAGAGACATTGAAGGTGCAGCGCGATATCCTGAGGATAGCAGAGAATATAATACGTAAGAAGAACGATATCCCGGATTATAAAAAGGATATCAGTGATGCGGCAAAGAGGGTTGTGAGGACGATGCTGCTCTTTCTATCCCGGAATGATTTTGATCGAGTGTATAACGAAGATATGGAAGGTGTGGCTCTAAAGGGCGCAAGAGAGAACGTGAGGTTTTATCTGAAACTTCTCAATGCGGCTGGAAACAGCTATGAGAAGTTGGTCAGGGATGGGTTTGATGCAAAAGAATATTATGATTCATTGGAGACCATTTCAGAGACGAACTGGATGGTCTTGATGAGGTCAAGAGACATACTACGTGAAAATTCCTTCGAGTTCAGGGTATTGCAGGGCACTGTTGTATATATACGATCGATGCATGAGAAAGAGGTGAAGAAATTCTTTGGAGGATCAGGTTGAGATGAGAGTACTGTTGTTTACAGGGAAAGGTGGCGTTGGAAAGACGAGTGTATCAGCAGCAACCGCTCTCCTCTCCGCCAGATTTGGTCACAGAACGATGGTGTTATCAACCGATGCTGCTCACAGCCTCTCTGACTCCTTTGACATCGAACTCGGAGATGAACCACAAAACAATTGATAGAGACTGCTATAGAGCCAATATTTTCTCGACAACCATCATCGCACGCTCAACATCGGAATCATGCAGTTCCATGTCCCCTCTGCGGTGCATCAGTATCCGCGATATCACCTGAATGTCCTCATCGTTCAGGGGCAGTCCCAGTTCACAGAGATATGAATCGTATCGATGCGGATCGGTCACATACATTCCCTCTCTCATCATCAGATACTCGATTAAGAATTTGCATGTGACATAGCAGTCAAAATATTCCTTTGTTATCTTCGCTTTCCTGTATGCATGCACTGAGAGATCAAAGTAACGCTGGATGATTTCTCTGGATGGATTTCCTGCCTTTTCCTTGCACCGTTCAATATATTCCCTGCCAATGATTGGTTTTCCTTTGAGTACGTTTAGATAGAATGGATTGCCGATTGAGATGTTCTCTTTGAATGCGATACTTGTTATGAATGAGGGATCGATCCGGGCATCGATATCAGATAGTGTCTTCCTGATCGAAGCGACATCATCCACCTCTTCGAGTACAATCATAATATCGATATCTCTGTACTCTTTTTTCTCAATAAAACTCCCAAAAAGGATTGCAGCAGTTACACTGAATTTCTTGAGATTATTTTCAATCGTTTCTTCGATTGTCATTCAACTCGTTTCAGCACATCCTTAACACTCATCGTATTCAGCACATCACCGGACTCAAGCCATGCCCTGCGAGCAACTTGCACGCCGAAATCCATGAATTTTAGGTGATCAACCGAGTGCGCATCCGTATCTATCGCAAGCATCACACCGGACTCCTTTGCCTTTCTTGCATTGATGTCATTCAGATCCAGACGTGATGGAAATGCATTGATCTCGATTACCGTATCGGTCTCTGCTGCCACCTCGATTACCCTGTCGATGTCAACCTCGTATCCGATTCGCTCACCAAGCAGTCTTCCTGTCGGATGCGCAAGAATATCGACAAACTCATTCTCGATCGCTCTTACGATGCGGGAGGTCATCGTTCTTCTGTCCTGGCTGAAGCCGGAGTGCACCGCTGCAACAACGATATCAAGCATCGCAAGGATGTGATCGTCATAATCCAGCGTTCCGTCTCCGAGAATATCGACCTCGCTGCCTTTTAGAACCCTGAAACCATCCAGATTTTCATTGATATCATCGATCTCCTCAATCTGTTTGATGAGATCTTCTTCGCTCAAACCTCCTGCAATCTTTCTTGATCTTGAATGGTCGGATATGCAGATGTACTCATAGTTCCTCTTTATGGCAGCGTCGACCATTTCAGGAATGGTATCCGCACCATCGCTCCATGTTGAATGGACATGGAGATCGCCTCTGATATCGTCCAGTGTTAGGAGGTCTGGCAACTTTCCAGCGATCGCTGCCTCGATCTCGCCTCTATCCTCACGCAGTTCCGGAACGATGAATGGCAGATCAAGTCTCTGATACACCTCATCCTCTTTCTCGCACGGCATCAGTGTTCCGGTCTTCTGATCTGTGATTCCATATTCGCTCAGTTTAAAGCCTTTCTTGATCGCTATCTCCCTGAGTCTGATGTTATGCTCCTTCGATCCGGTGAAATGCTGGAGAAGCGATCCGAACGAGGATCGATCAACGATTCTCAGATCGATCTGGATATCCCGAAAGATCACTGATGCTTTCGTGGTTCCGCTCCCGATCACCTCTGTTACCTCCGGAATCGTTGTGAATGCTCTGATCACGGACTCCGGATGATCTGAGGTTGCAATGAAATCGATATCTCCAACAGTTTCCTTATGCCTTCTGAGACTCCCTGTTGGCGTGATATTCTCCGCATCCGGGCACTGTTTCAGGTATTTCATCACAGATTCGGCAATCGGTAGTGCCATACCGAGTGGTGTCCGTTTTTCTTTTCCTTTTGATCTTCGGATCGATCTGAGAATCTTCTCCTCCTGCTTCACGCCCATTCTTGGGAGTTTACGTATTCTATGTTCAATCGCTGCTTTTTCAAGTTCATCTAGCGTTGTTACGCCGAGATGTTTGTAAACGAGTTGTATCGTCTTTGGGCCCATACCCGGAATATCAAGCAACTGGAATATATCGACAGGTACCTCGCTCTTCATCTCTTCATATCGTTTGCATGTCCCTGTTTCGAGGATTTCCATGATCTTCTTAGCGATCGCCCTCCCTATGCCAGGTATCGTCTCGAGTTTTCCCTCTTTGGATAATTGTTTGATATCCACATCAAGGCTTTCGATGTTTCTTGCCGCCTTTTGATATGCTCTTGTCTTGAACGGGTTCTCATCGAGGAACTGTGAAAGCGATGCCATTTTATAGAAGATTCTGGCAACATCTGAGTTGTTCATGAGTTTGCCCATCGATCAATAATATGATGATGGGTTCTTAATGTTTCCCGAATACATGAGTTTGAAATGAAGGTCTGGTTCTGGTTTATCCATGGCGGTTTTCTCCTTCAACTATCCTTGTAAACAAGAAGATCCGTAACAACTCACGTTTTAGAAAATTTCCTACATTTTTTAAACTTCTCCCACAAAGAAGCATACTTCAATTCGACTTTTAAAATTATCTGCATTTTCTCATGGGCAAAATCAAAGTATTGGAAT
>JAYEGV010000140.1:0-1699 GCA_034659235.1 Methanobacteriota archaeon | reverse complement strand
GAAAAATCTATCCGCGAGCGGATTTTATGAGTCATTCTGAGGCTGACACTTTCTGCTGGATTTGCAATAGATATTGGCGATAAAGAGAATATCATCGTCTGAATCGCATACCGGTATCAGGATTCTATCGTACCATCTCCCTTCGAATCGATCGATCAGCTCCCATGAGTTGCATAATTCAGAAGAACTCAATACCTCTACCGGAATCTTATCCGCTTCAGCCCAGACAAAGAACGGAAATCCGTAATACTCTTCCACATACCCGTGTACAAACCCCGGGATCCATTCTCCTGTGATATGTTCGATTACTCCGTGATTCGATTCACCCTGTCTCAATGTTCCATAAACCGCCAGTCGGTTCGATGGGTGATCAAATAGCCATTCTATCGACTGCCACGAGCAATCCGGTTCGCAATCGAAGAACGCATCACCATCACACAGATCATTATTCAGTCCGGTCCGCAATATGCTTAACCCCTTAAAAATCGATTTGCATGTTCCAATCTCATCGTTCTTCCTGCTATAAACTCTCGCCTCATTGAAATGAGAGATTGATTCTATTAAATATGGTCTCATTTCTCTGGATTGCCACCAGTTCTCTGTTACTGTTTTTGTGATTTCCATGCTCCATCCACGATCCTGCGTATCACCTCACGCACAGGCATGCCGGTCTCATGCGCAATCCTTTTCGCATCCTCAAACTCGGCTGATATATTCAGGATATTACTGTTACTATCGGTTGCTATCTTGATTGCAGCCTCCCATTCTCTGTTATCGATCGTAATCCTGACCGATTCCATTCTTCGCTCAGCGATCAACCTGTGTTTGGTTGGGGATATGCGCACGCCAAGTGAACCTGTTTCCTCAACGATCCTGCGTGCTATCCGTGCAGAATCACCTGGTTTTACGATCACCTGGATCAGATGTCCGCTTCTTCCTTTTTTCATCGTTGCAGGAATCACGACCACATCATAAGCGCCCATTGCGATCAGTTCCTCGATCAGATTGCCAAGCACCTCGCCGGTCACATCATCGACCGATGTCTCGAGCACCTCAACATCATCTCTCAACAGGGGCGCATCATCACAAAGAATTGCGCGGAGCACATTCGGAATTTCAAGATCCGCTTTTCCTGCCCCATATCCGGTGCGGGTTGCGACACATCCCGAGATATAAGGCTCTGCTATATGTGCAAGTATCGCAGCGCCGGTCGGAGTCAGCAGTTCATGTTTGATGCTTCCGTATTCCCATGAGAGTTTCGAATCACATAGAATCTCAAGCGTGGCAGGAGCCGGTACCGGGAACATTCCGTGTGCTGTCTTCACAAAGCCGGTTCCTGCCATGATCCGTGTGCAGAAGATCGCGGAAGGAGCAAGATCATGGATCGCGGTACACGCCCCAACCACATCTGCAATGGCATCTGCCTGCCCGATTTCATGAAAATGAAGTTGGTCCTTTGATATATTGTGGATCGTTGATTCAGCAGAAGCGATGCGATCAAAGATGGCGGCAGCATCCTCGATTATCGGATCCGGTAATTCCGATGATCGGATATCCGCTACAATCTCAGGGTATGTGCGGGTTGTTGATGTATCCGGAATCACGGATACGCTGGTCGCAGCAATCCCTTTTCTTGATGTTCTGCTGATATTTACAGTAACCGGTGCCACTGATTCCATGATCTCTTTTATGTGCGATG
>JAYEGV010000139.1:0-1708 GCA_034659235.1 Methanobacteriota archaeon | reverse complement strand
AATCTGTGTAATCTGCGTTAATCAGTGTCTGATATTATTTTTAGACATAGATTAACACAGATTACACTGATTTTACCGTTCTATCGTATTCGCGTTCGATCTCTGATTTACCACAAGATACCCGGGCATGTTCGCTTACTCCATTTCAACCAGTTTTGCAACTGCATAAGCAGGAAAAACCTTCGATATATTTTCTCCATACATCTCTGAGATGAACGAGCACCGAATATCATCAATCCGGCTCACCGCATCCCTGATCAGAAACTCGCCTATCCCGGTACCGATGACCTGATTCAGCCCATGCCGCTTCATGACGACACCGATCGCACCCTGAAGATTGCGAACCTGTATCTGCTGCACCTGCCCTGCAATCTCATACACAGCAGATTCGAGAATTTCATCTGGATCTGCACAAACAACCCGTGCAAGCCTGCGGATCGAATCCTTTATGGTAGTTCCGGCATGATCAGGGGTTTCGCAGGTATAATCCGACTCCATAATCCTTCCGAGCACGAAATACACGTCCGCCGTGATCGCAAAGAGTTCTGAGGATGTCCGGCATCCGATACCATCCAGAACGACACGATCAACAAGCGTTGCAACATTCGTACGGAGTATGCCCGAATATACCAATTCATCACGCTGCAACCGCTCAAAGTCCGTACTGCCAGCATGCACAACACCTTTGATCGGAATGATGTCTGTTGTTGTGCTGCCGACATCCACAAAGACGCAGTCATGATCTTGTGCAAGAAAACCTGCTGATGCTGCCCAGTTCGCCGCAGCAAGGCTGATATCAGGATTGTCCACGAATTGACATTTATTATTAATATAATATATTTTCCTGTCTGAGAACGTATCCGCAATCGCATCGTAGATGAATTGTATTCCCTGAATCTTGCTTAAAAAACAGTCCGCGAGTTCGCCGGTCATCACGACCCCGATTGCATCCGGGTTTATTCGCTCTGCAATATCAGATAGCAACTCCGAGAGCGCAGTATTCTTCCACAGTGGGAGATAATGTATCTCGGTAACGCTCCCATCCGCTGATGCGACCTTTGTGTTTGCGCCTCCGATGTCGATGCCGATTGTTGTCATCTCAACCGCCTTCTGTTCTTCCTGTATCTTACAAGGCTGCTTCCACAGATCGGACAGATGGTAATATCGCTTCCAAACCTTCTACCACATCCCACACATCGCTTGCCCCATTCGAATGTCGCTTCGATCGGTACCTGTGCAATCGATTCTGTTTTAATCCCGATACGCTCGGCTACATTCTGAATCGCATAATCATCGGTGTAGAGGATGCCGTTGTACTCGAGCGCCTTTGCCAGGAGACCGATATCGGTACCAGACAGCCTCTCAATCTCACCTGTGGCTCTCGCATGAGAACGAACCTCGGAGATGAGGTGCGGCAGTGGTGCTTCGACTTCCATACCGGATTCTACTGCTTCTTCGAATGCCATTCTCGATCGTATGTCCCTTAGTTCCGTAAGAACATCGGGCGTGGTGATGATTCGACGTTGCGCTATTGATGGCAGTGGCATTCCGGTGATGAACACCGATGAATCTGCGATGTATGCTGGCATCATGTCATCGGTTATGTATCCTGAATCATCAATAATCTAATGTCGCGCCCGCGCTAAGATTACACAAGCATCTCTGACACTTGGTACGAAAAACTCTCAAAAACAGTGGCATCAGCCGC
>JAYEGV010000138.1:0-9238 GCA_034659235.1 Methanobacteriota archaeon | reverse complement strand
AAAGGCGATCACATGAATGCAATACCAAAAATCGCTCCAATCCTGGAGATAACCCCGGAAGAGCTGGAAAGAGAAAGTCTCGAAACATATCTACACATCAGATTGAAACGCTGCGAGTCCGAACTATTCAATCTCGCAAGAAAGTACGGGGTTTCATCGATCGAAGATTTCGAAGAGAAATACAAAAGAGGAACTATAGAGGAAGAAGGGACGTGGGAGGATTTCTTCAGGCTGGATCACCTTGAAGCGGAAAGAGAATCAATAAGAAATGCATTAGAGGCGATTCGGTGAATCTGAACCGAAAATTATCCGAGATCGCTGAAGTTGAGTTCTCTGACATTGTTGAGTTCGCAGAGGATGTTGAAGAGAAACTGCGGATATACATCCGGGACGGGAGTTATATCGATGTCTGGTTTTCGCGGAAGATTAAGGGGAGGTATGCATATCATTGGGAGCGCAGGCATGTCGATGGAACTGTTTACAGACATGACAACATTCCTCATAAAAAATGGAGATATGTCAAAACTTTTCCAAAGCATTTCCATAACGGTTCTGAATATAATGTTTGCGATAGTTCGATCAGCGATGAACCTGTCGAGGCAATCAGAGAATTTTTGGGCTTTGTACGGCATCTCATCAATAAATAACAATCGCTTTCAATCGCTCAACAGAGGTATCAGAATCATCGTCGAACACCCATGCACCAAATGCGACAACCCCGCAGTCATATTCCAGCCATATTCAGGCATGTATCTATGCGAGAGACATCTGATCGAGGATGTTAAACGCAAGGCAAAACGCGATCTCAGGAAATACAACATCAAGCGCGGCAGAATCGCTGTTGCATTAAGCGGAGGCAAGGACAGCACAGTTCTCCTGCATCTCTTACACACCATATTCGCTCCAAATAGGAATATCAAGATCATCGCGATCACCGTCGATGAGGGAATCAAGGGTTATCGAGAGCGAACGATCAGAAACGCAAGTAACCTCACATCAGATCTTGGAATCCAGCATACCATCGTCTCGTTTAAAGAAACATTCGGAAGGACGCTCGATGATCTCGTAAAGGACAGCGATCAACCTCCATGCTCTATCTGCGGGGTGCTCCGGAAAACCCTGCTCAATAAAACCGCAAGAGAGCTTGGAGCCGATCATCTTGCGATCGGACACAACCTCGATGATGAAGCGCAGACCATACTGACCAATTACCTGCGCGGTGACGTCAAGCGACTGGTCAGATTGTCATACGGAAGAACGCAGCCAGGATTAATCCCGCGCATCAAGCCGCTCAGGCACATTCCCGAAAATGAGGTCACAGCATACGCGAGAGCAGTCGGACTTCCGATCTGCCCGAAGGAATGCCCGTACATGAGTACTGCATATCGACTCGGAGTGCGGATTTCTCTGAACGAGTTTGAGGAGAAGCACCCTGGCACCAAATACGCAATCATGCGCGGATTCGATAAGATGATCGATACGCTCTCTGATATGTATCCTCCTGCTGCTCTCGTGCCATGCGGAATCTGCGGAGAGCCGTGCGGAAGCGGGCTGTGTCAGGCATGTAGATTGCTCGGCATGACCGGGTAGCATCAGGCTTTTGAATATCTAAAAAACTTTTTATAGCCAGAAATTCAGAGATTGATAGGTGAAACCATGAAGATAGGGATTATAATCTATTCGGATGAATCGGAAACCGTGTGGAACGCTTTTCGGTTTGGAAATTTTGCATTGAAAGAAGGCGACGAAGTAAAAGTATTCCTACTTGCCAAAGGTGTGGAATGTGAGTCTCTGGACACGAATGAGTTCAGGGTGACAGAAGAGATGAGAACATTGGTTGATACCGGTGGCGAAATATTTGCCTGCGGCAGCTGTCTCAAGATCCGCCAATCCGAAGGTTCGGAGGTGTGCCCATTGTCAACGATGAACGATCTGTATGAAATAGTCAAAGAAAGTGATAAAACTGTTACATTTTGAATATACAGTCGAAATGCGTTCAATGATTATGCAAAAGTACGGCAGTATGGTTACAACAGAGACGAATGAATACGCGACCATCAATCTTTATTTAGCTTAAGATACCTATCAGTTTATCTGATAATGAGGTGGTTCCATAATACGGACGTTCATTGCTGTTGATCTGCCAGATTCCTTTGCAGATACGATCGCAGATATCCAGCAGGAGTTTGAAGGCGTAAAACTCGTGAATCCGGAGCAGGTTCACATCACGCTGAAGTTTCTCGGCGATGTACCGGAAAATAGCATTGCTGATATCGGAGATGTACTTTCAGGCATCAAATGCGAGCCATTCACCGTAAAAATTCGTGGAATCGGTGCATTCCCAAAAGCGAGTTATCCAAGAGTGATACATATCGGTGCATATCCGGAAGACCATTTTAATAGATTGTATGCGGAAGTGGAATCTGCGCTGAAACCACTTGGATTTTCGAGTGAGAAGCGCGCATTCACCCCACATGCAACCGTCGCACGGGTAAAACGCATCTCAAAAGAGCAGCGCATGAAACTTGTTGATACCATCAAACGTCTGTCAGATGTTGAAATCGGAACGATGGATGTGGATATGATCAAACTGAAAAAGAGCACATTGACGCCTAAAGGCGCAATCTATGAAACATTGAAGGAAGTGTATTTATGAGCGAGAAATCCATTTATGTGGTGAAGACCACTGCAAATCAGGAACGTTCGGTTGCGAATATACTTGCACAGGTTACGCGAAAGGAGGGCTACAGTATCCGCGCAATCCTCGCGCCTGATGAACTGCGCGGCTATATACTGGTTGAAGCAGGTGACCGCGAGGAACTCAATCAGGCGGTTCAGATGGTGCCGCATGCCAGATCACTGGTGAAAGGTGAATCCAGCATCGAGGAAGTGGAGCATTTTCTGACACCGAAACCGACCGTCACCGGCATATCGGTCGACAGCATCGTAGAACTCATATCAGGACCATTCAAAGGAGAGAAAGCAAGAGTAAAACGAGTCGATGAGGCGCATGAAGAGATCACGGTCGAGTTGTTTGAGGCGATGGTGCCGATACCTGTAACCGTGCGCGGCGATCATGTCCGTGTGCTGAAGCGGGAGGAGGAATGAGAGCATAGTCATTCTGAGAATGTTCCTAAGAACCACGAGATTACACAAGATTAACACAGAAATCTCGTGGAAATCTGTGTAATCTTGTGGTTGTACAAAGCAACCACACCTTAATCGAGTAAGTGCTTCTTTTTCATCTCAACTGCGCATGCAGCCGTATGATGTCGTATTTTGTCAGTATACCCAGTATCTTTGATGGATCGTCCCTGTCAACCACCGGAAGCCTTCCGATGTTATTCAGTATCAGTTTGCGGAGCGCATCTTCGAGTGATTCATCAGGATATGTTACGATCAGCGACGTGGTCATGATCTGATTCACGAGCGTCTCGGAACGGTCATCTGGCGGAACGTGTTCGGCATCCTTGAATGTCACGATACCGACAAGACGGTTATCCTCGAGCACGGGATATCCGATGTGCCCGTATTTGTATATTAAATTCAGTACGGTCTGAGCATTGTTTGATGGATGTACCGGCATGGCATCGACAGACATCGCGTCGCGCACATAAGCGTTCTCGAGAACGTCGATTGTTAGTTCCTCGCGGTGCGCTGGCGAATCCACCCTTGCAGGAACCTGTTTTTCATAGATCGTCCAGTCACTGGTGACCAGATATGCAAGGGTTGATGCAAACATCAGCGGCGGCAGTAGATTGTAGTTCCCTGTGAGTTCCGAGACCATAACGATAGCAGCGATCGGAACGCGTGCAACTCCTGACAGGAGCGCTGCCATGCCAACAAGAACAAACGATGTCGATTGCAGATCACCGATGATCTCAGGAAAGAGGGCATGTGCCAGTATACCGAATGCGCCGCCAAGTGCGGCACCGATCGCAAGCGATGGTGCGAAGACGCCGCCGCTGCCTCCGGAACCGAGGGTGAATGATGTGGCAAGGATCTTGGCGATGGCAAGCAGTATCAGGACCTCCAGCGCGAGGTTTCCATCGATTGCGGATTGTATCGAGTCGTAACCACCTCCAAAAAGCTCATATCCGCATCCACCGGTATGCTGCATCAACAAAACGAGCAATCCGAGCAGAAGACCTCCGATCATCGGCTTGAAATAGTTCTTTATCTCAAATTTTTTGAAGAGATCGCGCATTCCATGAAATATCCTGATGTGCATGATACCGACGAGACCGCAGAGCAGACCGAGCACAGCATCGAAGATCAGTTCTGCAGGATGTGTGAATGTGTAATCCGGTGTTGCGAAGAGCGAGCCCCATCCGAAGACCGAACAGAAGACCGAATACGCGATGATGGATGAGATGAATGCCGGGACAAGCGACTCAAACTCCGAATCCTTCTTGTATAAAACGCTGATTGCGAATAGTGCGCCTCCGAATGGCGAACGGAAGATGCTGCCAAGTCCGCCTGCAGCGCCGCATAAGAGCATCATCCTCCGCCCGTCATCGTCGAGTTTCAGTCTGTCTGCAAGATATGATCCGAAACCGGCACCGATCTGTGTGATCGGACCTTCTCTGCCAGCGCTCCCGCCGGTGCCGATGGTTACTGTGGAGGCGATTGTTTTGACGATCGGAATTCTGCTTCTGATCGTTCCATTCTGCTGGTGGTAC
The DNA here is from genome assembly GCA_034659235.1 of Methanobacteriota archaeon. Lineage (GTDB taxonomy): Archaea > Halobacteriota > Methanosarcinia > Methanosarcinales > Methanogasteraceae > Methanogaster_B. Next base: position 4,556 of record JAYEGV010000138.1, on the reverse strand, counting down.
GAATCGATCACCGCGTCAGTCCCCTCGCCTACCGCCTCTGGCGCACATAGATATGTGATGAGACCGGCAACAAGTCCACCTATGGCTGGTATCGCCACAAGAATCCATGTATGTGGGTCTGCAAGCAAACCCGGTGGTGTGACCGATGGCACAGGCAAAAGCGGAGATTCACAGCCGGTGGGAATGCTATAATAATGCCCGATGCCTCCAAGCAGGTAGTGGGATGCAAAGAATAGCAGCGTGTAGAAGATAACAGCACTCGCACCTGCAGCCAGTCCGATTAAGATGCTGTATGGAACCCAGTGTTCTATGTATTCCAGATTGAGCTTATGCAGGTGGTCTCTGGTGAGTGTCAATGGGACATTCCTCAATCAGATATTGTGGGTGCAAGATATTAAGAACATTGGAACACCTGAGACGGCTGAACAGCACTGTCTAAAAACCCAGTGATTTATCACCGCGGAGATCGCAGAGGACGCAGAGTTTTAAGACTGATCCGATCCTCTGCGATCTCCGCGTGCTCTGCGGTAAAATTTAAGGATATAGTGATTTCGCTGGATTTTCCGATTGCGCCGGCTGAACATTGCGAACACAGAAATAGGATAAACGAAAGGAAAAAACTTTTAATGTGTCAAAATACACATCTCAGACATGGCATATCCGGAGGATGAATAACATGGGCACAATAAAATATGTCTATTTTTTTGGCAATGGAAAAGCCGAAGGTAACGCTGGAATGAGATATCTCCTTGGGGGAAAGGGTGCGAATCTCGCTGAGATGACAAATATTGGCATTCCGGTACCGCCTGGATTTACCATCTCCACGGAAGCCTGCATACACTACTATACAAACGATGGCTATCCGGAAGGTCTGGATGAAGAAATAGACCGAAACATCGCCAATCTCGAGGAGATCGTCGGAAAGCGGTTCGGCGATGCAGATGACCCGCTCCTTCTATCGGTACGTTCGGGCGCGGCAATCTCGATGCCAGGGATGATGGACACCGTACTGAACATCGGACTGAATGATGAAAGCGTGGCAGGACTTGTGGAGAAGACCGGAAACGAGCGGTTCGCGTATGATTCGTACCGGAGGTTTGTGCAGATGTTCGGAGACGTTGTTCTCGGAATGGAACACAGCAACTTCGAACGGATTCTGGCAGAAAAAAAAGAGTCACGTAATGTCACGCTTGATACGGAACTGGGTTCCGATGATCTGAAGGACCTCGTATCGAGATACAAGGAGTTGATAAGAAAAGAGACCGGTAGAGAGTTCCCTCTAGATCCGAGAGAACAGTTGAGAATGACGATTGATGCGGTATTCGGATCATGGAATACGGAACGGGCAATAACGTACAGAAACCTGAATCATATTCCGCATGATCTCGGAACAGCAGTGAACGTTCAGACGATGGTATTTGGGAATATGGGAACTGATTCGGGAACCGGTGTATGCTTCACAAGGGATCCTGCAACAGGGGAGAACCGATTTTATGGCGAATATCTGGTGAACGCACAGGGAGAGGATGTTGTTGCGGGTCTCCGGACTCCTGCCGTCCTCGATCAGTTAAAAGAGGATATGCCTGAGATCTATAGAGAACTGGCTGCCATACGTCGGAAACTGGAGAAGCATTACCGTGATGTGCAGGATATGGAGTTTACCATCGAATCAGGTACATTGTACATGCTACAGACGAGAACCGGCAAGCGAACGGCACAGGCTGCTGTAAAGACCGCTGTAGAAATGGTTGAAGAGGGATTGATCGATAAGGACATCGCTCTTCTCCGCATCGAGCCGGATCAACTCGATCAACTCCTGCACCCGATGATCGATCCGAAAGCAGATGTGGATGTGCTTGCAAAGGGTTTGGCAGCATCTCCGGGTGCAGCAGTTGGGAAAGTGGTTTTCTCATCCCACGAAGCACTGGAATGGGCTGAGAGAGGAGAGAAAGTGATTCTGGTACGGCTCGAGACATCACCTGATGATGTCGGTGGAATGGCTGCTTCACAGGGGATATTAACAGCGCGCGGTGGGATGACAAGCCATGCCGCAATCGTGGGAAGGGGCATGGGCAAGTGCTGCGTTGTCGGATGCAACGACATTATTGTCGATGAGGAGAGGAACCAGTTTACAGTCGGCGATATCGTGATAGGCGAAGGGGATTATATCACGCTGGATGGAACGAAAGGCAATGTCATTCTCGGTAAAACCAATCTTGTCGAGCCGAAGATGACGGATGATTTCAAAACAATGATGGACTGGGCTGTAAGCGCAAAGCGACTTGGTGTGCGCACGAATGCGGACACTCCGCATGATTCCGAAGTTGCCAGGGATTTTGGTGCTGAAGGCATCGGTCTGTGCAGAACAGAGCACATGTTCTTTGGCGCTGATCGATTACCGATCGTGCAGCAGATGATTCTTGCCGAGGATGAGGAGTTTAGAAAGAAAGCGCTGGATAAGCTCATGCCGATGCAGAAAGAGGATTTCAAGGGAATATTCAAGGTGATGAAGGATCTTCCGGTGACGATACGATTGCTGGATCCGCCGCTTCATGAATTTCTTCCGAAGACAGACGAAGACATGGAAAAAGCAGCATCTCGTATGAATATAGGGGTGGATGAGTTAAAAAAAATCATACGAAATCTGCATGAGATCAATCCGATGCTCGGACACAGAGGATGCAGGCTCGGAATCACGTATCCTGAGATCTACCAGATGCAGGTGCAGGCGATCTTCGAGGCAGCATGCGAACTGACAAAAGAGGGATACCGGGTCATTCCGGAGATCATGATCCCTCTTATCGGGCACGTAAGCGAACTTCGATTCACAAAAGAACGACTCGTCGAGGTTGCCCAGGAGGTGATGGAACGATATGGCATAGATATCGAGTACATGGTTGGAACGATGATAGAGGTTCCGAGAGCAGTGGTCACCGCTGATGAAATCGCAGAGGAGGCAGAGTTCTTCAGTTTCGGAACAAACGATCTGACCCAGATGACATTTGGATTTTCAAGGGATGACATCGGCAAATTCCTGCCGTTCTATCTGAAGGAAGGCATTCTTGAATGCGATCCGTTTGTAACCATCGACCAGAACGGTGTCGGTAAGCTGATCGCGATGGGTGTTCTGAAAGGGCGCAGCACAAAACCCGATTTGAAGATCGGAATCTGCGGTGAGCATGGAGGCAATCCGGCATCAGTCGAATTCTGCCACCGCACCGGACTGGATTATGTCAGTTGTTCGCCATTTCGGATACCTATAGCGATACTCGCGGCAGCACAGGCAGCAATAAAGGAAAAAAATGCCGGAAGTTAAGAAAGTACTGCTGTTACTAAAAAATATGGTTTATGAGAGTACGAGCCCGCTTGAGACTCTGCGCTTTGCAAAATACTACCGGAAGAAAGGGCTTGATGTCATGGTGATACTCTGGGGACCGATGGGTGTCGTGCTCGGAAAGGCAGGAAAGCACCGCGGCGCGCCTATCTATGATGAAAAGGTGATTGATTGCATCGAACAGGGAGTGGTCTTCAAATGCTGTAAACTCGCGGCTGACATCATTGGAGTGGATGAATCCGAGTTGATACCGGGAATTGAGATGATCGAATCCCATGTAGTCGCAGAACTGTTTCTTGAGTACCAGAGCGAGGGAGAATTGATCATCAGCCTGTGACATGTATGTAAACAAAAATCTCTGGCCCTCGAGAAGAAGCGATGGTGCTGACGTCTCTACGATCGAGGAACTGGTTGGCATTGATCTGTCGTTATGGAAAGGTAGGAAGATCGGGAGGGTTGAACTTGGTCTGGTGAGAATCCCGATGTTCTGGGAGTGGATCGATCCGATCACCAGGAAGAACATCAGTCGGATCAACTATTATACAAGCCGTCTGAAACTATTGATCGATACGAGAAACAGAGTCGATGCAGACCACGAGAAACTCGTGCAGCAGGTGATTCCGGATTTCCACATCATCAGACCGGATGATTATGTGATGAGCCGCACTGCGGTCATCCGGCAGCGAGAACACTATGAAACACTCAAGCAGCATATCAGAATGCGGGCAATCGATGAGGCTTTTCTCAGGAAGATCATCCCGGATTTCGAAGATCGGCTCGATCGGATGTATGAGACTGGAGAAACCAGGAACTGGGCAACCGACCAGCGAAAGATCATTGATATGCTCGCTTATAAGTATCATGAGTGGGTCAGCGAGGTTGGCAGGGTATACCTGAATTATCTGACAGATAGCGGACTGGATACCTTCCTTAACAGGTTGACAGATGAGGATACTACCCGATATGAGCGGTGGATTCATGACGTTGGAGCGTCCTATCTGGATCATCTGGATACCGTCAGAACCGCAAAGCAGTACTGTGATTGGCTACTCAATCGCAAGATTCCCACGATTGTGAAGCGATTCGAACGCCTGATCGAAAGAGAGGCAAGGTTCGTGGGAATGCTGGATGGAGTACCGATGGTGGATCGGAAGACGCTTTTGAGGCGTAGCATGCTGGAACGCTGGGCAGATAAATTTTACAGGGATATTTTGGAACTGAA
>JAYEGV010000137.1:0-1716 GCA_034659235.1 Methanobacteriota archaeon | reverse complement strand
ATGCAGATAATTTTAAAAGTCGAATTGAAGTATGCTTCTTTGTGGGAGAAGTTTAAAAAATGTAGGAAATTTTCTAAAACGTGAGTTGTTACCATTCGAGATGCGCACAGGTTGATGATGGGTGAACCGCCAGCATTCACCACCGCGATCGCACTCCAGATCGCAGCCGCCCGCCCGACCCGCGCTGGGACGTCAGCGGCGATGGCAGCGTCACCTCACAATCCTAACCGTTGGTAGGATGTTTTTGATCAACCTTTTTCTGAAAAAAGGTTGGCGCTCATGATCCTGTGAGGCTGTGGCTGAGAACATCCTTCACTCCGCCACCTGAACCCTGATCAGGTTGGTCGTTCCGGAAACGAAGATGGGAACGCCAGCTGTGAGCACCACCCGATCCCCGGTATTCACGAATTCGGCATCCATTGCACATTTTATCGATGCTTCTACCATTTCATCGGTATTCCCTGCCATACGAATCATGAGAGGAGCAACACCCCATACAAGCGCAAGTCTGCGGAACGTTGTCTTGTCTGGTGTCACTGCAACGATCGGATTTTCAGGTCGGTACATTGAGACAACCCTCGCGGTGCTTCCTGAATAGGTGGTGGTGATGATCGCTGCAGCGTTTAGATCATGAGCCAGTTGACACACAGCATGTCCGATGCCTCGTTCGATTGTGAGCGTTGATACGTCGGCTTTTGTATGTACAGGATATGCAGATTCGGTCATTCTCGCAATTCGATCCATCATAACAAGGCTCTCAATCGGATATTTACCGATTGTAGTCTCTCCTGAGAGCATGATCGCATCCGTTCCATCCAGTATGGCATTCGCAACGTCTGTTGCCTCGGCACGAGTCGGAGTCGCATCATGGATCATCGATTCGAGCATCTGGGTGGCGGTGATAACAGGTTTGCCGGATGCATTGGACTTTCTGATGAGCATCTTCTGCGCAATCGGGACATTTTCGATCGGGATTTCAACACCAAGATCCCCTCTCGCAACCATGATACCATCTGCTACCTTTAAAATCTCTGAAAAATTTTCAAGTCCCTTTTTTGTCTCGATTTTGGCGATAACAGGGATATCTGCTCCATGCTCTATGATCATCTGTCTGACATCAGAGACATCAGACGCTTTTCTGACGAATGAAATCGCAATATAATCAACCCCCTCTTCTATACCAAATAACAGATCGTCTTTGTCCTTTTCGGTGATGCATGGAATCGAAAAATCCACATCCGGAACACTTACGCCCCTTTTGTCCCTGAGAACACCTCCGACAACGACCTCAGTCTCCACACACCCCATATCAGTTCTGATAATCGTCAGTCTGATCCTCCCGTCGTCGAGCAGGATCATCTGACCCTCTGATACCTCTTCAGCAAACAGCGGGTGGTTTACGCCGATCTGTTGCTCATCTCCGGCAATATCTTCGGGACGGATGATCAGATTCTGTCCTGTGCGCAGAATGACGCTACCGCCACGCACTGATCCGGTTCGAATTTTCGGACCCTGGATATCCATCATGATGGCAACAGCACGATCGTTCTCCTGCGCCAGTGTTCTTATACTCTGTATCTGCTTTTTATGCCATTCGTGCGTGCCATGTGACATATTGAGGCGGGCTACGTCCATGCCATGTTTGATCAGCTGGCGCAACAATTCTTCGGACTCTGTGGCTGGTCCGATGGTGCAGACAATTTTTGTTCTTCGCAT
>JAYEGV010000136.1:0-1720 GCA_034659235.1 Methanobacteriota archaeon | reverse complement strand
TGGCATACGATGAGATCAACCAACAAGTATATAAACATAGCGGTACATACTCTTATCGAATGGATCGCTTGCTCACCACTTCAACGGTGTCTACAGGCAAAAATGAGTCTGGACTATGCACATTTGTTAAAGCACTCAGCCTTGTGTGGTTGAACTTGCAGTGGCGGGTCGCGGAGTGGTGAGACTGTCGGTCGAATAATATTGTCCCAAAGCCCGTTAAATCATTACTTCCGAAAGCGACACCCCTCACCTCCGTCCGCGCTTGCGCCATCGCCCGACCTACAGATCGCGGATGCCCCCGACTTCAGTCGGGGTTTGGTGACGTATCCCATCGTATTTGGAGTTCAGGAAACCGATGCCGGCAGTCTTGTGAGGGTTATCACAGCATTCGATGGAGAATGACACAAACAAACACAAACATGAACACAAAAAAGAAGATATGCTGTTAGCATTTGAATTATCAGGCGAGCATGAAACACTGCCCGAAAGTGAGGTTCTCGCATGTATGCGTGCGCTTGGAATCGATCACCGGATTGTTAGGAGCGGAGAGCAGTTCCTGATACTGGACATAAGCGGTGAGCCATCACAGATACTGTCCACAAGGCTTGCGATGACGCATCATATCATCTCGGTCATCCTCGAATGCGATCCGTCGGAATCGAGCATCCTTGAGTCGGTTCGGGATGCGTTGATAACCATACCCCGGGGGGAAACATTCAGTGTCAGGGCAAGGCAGCTAATAAGCACTCCTCTGTCATCTGCACACATGGAAAGACTCATAGGAGGAGTAATTTTTGAGAGAAATAAAGTTAATGAAGTAAAAGTAGATCTAACCAACCCTGACCACAGATTTCGTGCAATCATCACAAAAGATTCGTGTATATTTGGAGAGGTTCTCGCATCGATAGACAGAAGGCAGTTCGAGGAACGAAAGCCACATAAGAAACCATTCTTCTATCCTGGTGCGATTTCGCCAGTGATAGCCCGTGCCATCGTAAATATCTGCGAGATTCGTAGCGGTGATCTCGTTCTCGATCCGTTCTGCGGAACCGGCGGCATACTGGTCGAGGCAGGACTTATCGGCGCGAGAGTGATCGGAATCGATGTGCAGCAATCGATGATACGCGGAGCAGAGATGAACCTCAGATCGCATGGATTTGAGTACCAGTTGCTCTGCGGAGATGCCTGCAATCTCCCGCTCGCAGACCGGTCAATCGATGCAGTGGTAACCGATCCGCCTTACGGGCGGTCTGCCGTTGTTATGGCAGAATCGATCGAATCCCTCTACAGGAATGCTCTTCTGGATATGCATCGTGTGATCGCAAACGGCGGGCATGCGGTCGTGGTCTCTGACTTTGAGCTCTTATGGGCGGAGGATATCGGTTTTACAGTGACTGAACTGCATACCCAGCGGGTTCATCGAAGTTTGACGCGATATATTATGGCGCTCTGTAAATAGTAATAGCGACTTCTCCACTATCCATCATGTCCCAATCCAATCGAGGGTACTGTCTAAAAGTCCAGTGATTTATCACCGCGGAGAGCGCAGAGGGCGCAGAGTTTTAAGACTGATCCGATCCTCTGCGTTCTCCGCGTGCTCTGCGGTAAAATTTAAGGATATAGTGATTTCACTGGATTTTCCGATTGTGCCCCAATCGAGTTCATATAGAAGCGCATAAAAAGATCGAATGATGATTACAACCAATCAACCCTGCCGCAT
>JAYEGV010000135.1:0-1725 GCA_034659235.1 Methanobacteriota archaeon | reverse complement strand
GCAGATGGAAAAATAAAAGAAGAAAATGTGATAAAAGAATCAAAAGATATGCTTGATTCCATCTTTGATGATCTGGTAAAAAATAAGGAGAAGATTGCCTGTGATCTGCGGGACGGGCTGTATACTGACACCGTAGTCGGACCCTGCCCCAAATGCGGCTCTGATATGGTGGTGCGTCCATCACGGTTCGGCATGTTCATCGGATGCACCAACTATCCTGACTGCAAGTTCACGCTCTCGATTCCATCCTCGAAGTACGGAATGGTGGTTGTAACCGACAAAGTCTGTGAGGAGCACAATCTGCACCACCTGATGATCGTAAGATCCGGAAAACGCCCAATCGAGATCGGGTGCCCTTATTGCAATCATCTCAAGTGGGAGGCTTACGAAAAATCCGGAAACGATCCGGTCATAGGACCCTGCCCCGAATGCAAATCCGATCTTGTTGTCAAGATATCGAGAAGCGGCGGCAGATTTATCAAATGTACGAACCCCAATCAGGACTGCAAGTTCACGCTGCCGCTCCCGCCGCCGCGATACGGGGAACTGGTCATAACCGACACAATCTGCGAGAAGCACGGGTTACATCATGTCCGTGTTGTGAGGGAAGGAGCCCGTCCATGGGAGATCGGATGCCCGTATTGCAGTTACATCGAGTTGCAGAAGAACCAGAAAGAGGGCAAAGCTAAGAAAGCAAATAGAAAGACCGGTGTTAAAAAAACATCTGCAGGGAAATTAACCACCATCGCAGGAATAGGAGAAGCGATAGCAAAGCAACTGCAATCTGCCGGCATAAAGACACCGAACGATCTGGCTGCTGCTGATGCCGAAGAATTATCCGGTAAACTTACCAAAATCAGTAAGAAGAGGATTATGGGATGGCAAAATACGATTCAGCCCCAGACATCCTCGTAAAATATATTTGGCGTCCTGTTGGTATTCCAGTATGTTCTTGGAGATCCATCAGGTGTATCCACGACCAGTTTCTCGATGGTCATGCCAAAATCATGTGAGTTATGAAAATAATACCCGTCATCATAGTATGAAACGTTTTTTACGATCACGACTGCCTCTTCATAGTTCAGTTTCTCTATCGTAACGTTGTCGAATGATACGAACCGCGCCTCGATCTCAGGCACCACCTTTGTACCACCTAAAGCCCAGACATAGACCTTTGCAAGAAACTCGAGATCATAATCAAGTGTAAATACAGCATCCGCACCCTGAAACTGCATGGTCGTCCTGGTTATGTGCATACAGTCTGCCGATGCCAGAGGCATGGTCAGTGCCAGAAGCACAAGCGATATCGATATCAGTCGTTTCATCTGATGATTGGTCTGTTCTTTTAAGGGATATAGTTTTCGTGTGTGATCGGCTTTGGGACAGAGGATCTTATGATCACCGCGCAATTGCGATTGTGACCCTTCCATATCTTCTCTTTTCCAGTATCAAATCCTTCTTTTCGGATAGCGCAAGTGCACACGGCTCTGCCACGCCAACGAGATTGAATCTGCTCGCCTCAGATGGAGAGGGCGGCGTGCATGCATTGATCGTCTCATCATCCAGAAACACGATCTCGCGTCCCAGTATTCTTATCGCATCCCTGATACCGATCTCGTTCTCTTTGAGCCGTGACGATGCGATCATCCGCACATCATCAAGATCGATCTCTGCATCACGAAGCGCAGACTTGATTGCACCGCACACCTCCTGACAGGTGACTCC
>JAYEGV010000134.1:0-9369 GCA_034659235.1 Methanobacteriota archaeon | reverse complement strand
AAAAAACTTGAAGTGTCACCCAACGGAAAGGCTAAAAACAGATCAACTTCTCAAAGGTGAGTTGTTACGATTGTTCTTGGGATATGTCTTGGCGCTCAACTGATTGCAAGTGTTCTCGGTGCAAAGATTTACAGAAATAGATACCCTGAGATCGGGTGGTTCGATATGCGGCTCACAGATGATGCTCGAAATTCGCAGGTCTTCAGGCGGCTGCCCGAACGGTTCACGGCGTTTCACTGGCACGGCGATACGTTCGATCTGCCGCCCGGCTGTACGTGGATTGCACAGTCAGACGCGTGTAAGAATCAGGCGTTTGGGTACGATGGCAGGGTTATCGGGCTGCAATTCCATCTCGACACGACCCTTGAGAGCATTCAGCGGTTGGTCGAACACTGCAGTGATGAACTGGTCAAGGGGGAGTACGTTCAGGGCGAGAAAGAGTTGCTCGCGGGTCAGGAGAATCTTGCTGATCTGCGCAGGTACAGTTGTATGCTGCTCGATGGGATTGAGGGCGCATAATAGGGTTGGGTGATGGCTTATAGATTTTCATCTCTTTTCAAGGGTTAACACAACGTGAGAATCCATTATCTCCAGCATATCTGAAGACACAGAGCCAGACACGCTCTGTCAGGCGATGTCTACCGATCAATTTGATCCATATTCATCCTTTGATCGGTTCAGGTGCTGAAGAGGAACATAATACTTAGTATACCGGTTTCCTTGAGAATCCAGGAAGTGTCCATCCAAATCCTTAACCATAACTGTAGCACGCTTGGTTATGCGGGATATGATTCCCGATTGAGTTTCTCCATCATATTCAAACACCGCTTCATCTCCTACTCGCAGGTTGAATTTTTTATGGGCGCGTTCCGCCTGAGTCACCAGTTGGTGAGTAACATCAGTATGACCAAAAATATTACGGCTCAAACGCCTGAAACGGGGCTTAGAACAACTCGTTGAACCAAACAGTACCCACTCCAGAAGATGGATGATCTCATGTTCCAGAATACGCATAGTCGCTTCCAGTCGATCATGACAGACGATACCGTTTACCACCACCTCTCGTGTGACATCATGAAACGTCTGTGAGATCAACGTCGTTGATAACGAGATTGTATAAGTCTTGGTATGTTTCATACATGCGATCTTTCCAGCCGCTTTGGTCATTCTTCGTGACAGACGAAAAGAAATCTTTTCTCTGTAATTGTTATTGAAAAATTTATCAAAAAAATATAGGTCATATAATTCAAATAGACTGGCAAGGTTATCCGTTCCGATTGCCTTGAAATTTCCACAATCAAAGTTTTCAGATTCCGCAAGGATCTGGCGGTATATTTTCTTGCTCTTTTTCTTAATCTCTCTTGGTGTATATTTAAGATTGGCTAAATCCTTTTTCATTGTGTTCCGGTCCTCTTCTCTTCAAGTCTTTCCAATCTTCCATGAATGACCTCTATTTCGGTATCGCATCGAGCAAGCCCCATTCTATAAATTTTCTCAGCTCTGTCGTAGTCCGGAGGAATTTTTTCACTATATCTACCAAAACAATACATATCGCCCCAGTCAACATATCCCCAGACATTATCTGGAAACTCCTCTATCCGTTCTTTGAATAAGTTCTCTGCTGTTTCTGCATCACCTAACGCCAAATACGATTCCGCTTCTGCCCTGTGCATGTTGTGCAGTATCAATTCATCGGTATCCGGAAAGATATCACAGAACTCATGGCAGTATTTGATTCTCTTCATGAAATACGATCTGTCGTCTATTCCCGCATTATACAGTTCCATCTCAAAATCCTGACACCAGTTATGGATTGATTGTGTCAGTGGTTCAGGCATGAATTGATCGGCTTCCCACACGGATTTGATATGCGGAGGGATAATTGTTCTTATCATGTTCCATGCGGCTTCCCATTCTTTCATTCCCTCTGTGTAATTCCCATTTCCTATAAATTTATAGCCATCCTGCATCGAATCGTTGATCATCTCTATATTGATCCGTTCCGGGATCAACCGCTTCCATAATTCGATTATTGCCAACCAGATAAAATCCTCATCAGGTCCCTCCGCATCAAAATCTTGAGTATAATAACAGTCATCAGCCAATCGTGTTGCAGAAATATAATTTTGAGTTTGCTCTTTAAAACTTGTTTCATCGAATTCAACATTCATGGATTCCAGTTTATCTATTATCTCTTCCGTACTCATCTTTCTCAACTTTTCACGATCCCATAATCTCAGAATATAATCGTTAAAATCCGTTTCATGGTATGATTCGGCTGATCGTTTACCATATTTTTTCAACAGTTCCGGATCTTCTTTTGGTTTTCTGGGAACTCTCGTTTGGTGTAATATGTTCTTTCTTCTTTAAACAACAATGTTTGTATTTTTTACCTGAGCCGCATGGACACGGGTCATTTCTGCCTATCTTTCGTGACATATCTTTTACTCCGGTGTATTTGCCATCAGCGGCATCTTCTCCAGTATCTCTGCATTCTGCCGGTTCAACTTCCTCCTGCCATAGGTACATCCTTGTACAATCCAATCCTTCCTCTTCGCTCTGCTCGATGAAATAGTCAGGCAGATTTTTTAACGTTATGCTATCCCATCGAATGCAGATGAGGGCATTACCGTCTTCGTCTTCTCCTACTTCCGAAACGTTCCCCTGCCATCCTTCGATACACAAACCCTCCAGGTCAGGGCACATCGTTCCTTCCTTCACCTTAACTGAGTCACCTATTTTTAAACCTATACTATTCCTTCTCATGTTAAGCCTCTTATTTATCATTTTAACCTGTACAATCTCCTGACAAAACGTCTCTTATTAAATCTTTCGCCAGATTTCAAGATATTATAGATTTCCCCCACGACAACGACACCAATTTTTTCGATTGCTCCATCTCTATCACATCCTAATTTTATAAGCCTCTCTAAAGTCTCTTTCGGATTGTTTTCGGCTATTTGTCGTTCAACTATTCCGGTAATTTTGACCATCACCAAATTTTCAGACAGTGCCGTGGACACCATGATCTCTCCTTTCAAACGCTTCGTCCTGCACATAGTTCCATCCGAGATCGAGTGCGAGTTTCGCCTTTGTCAGTTCACGCCCAAGATAACCGGCATGATCCAGTCGTGATAACAATCCCATATCGATCGCTGTTGTGAGAATCCTGCACACATCCGTGCCGATGATCGTTGCTCGCTCATGAGTTACGATGATCGCCCCTTTCTCTCTTGAAATCTCGATGCGGAAGCAGCCGGCAGGGTCTGGAGCCCATTTTGACTTTTGTGAAGCGGAAATGAATTTTTCCGGAATTTCTACGTCCGGAAGATATCGTTTCTCCTTCAGAATGAGAAGATCGATGCCGAGATCTTTTGGTGAACTCTTCCGCTCGGATGCGATCACCATCATCTGCGATGCTGCCACGAGTTCTGCGATACTCCCGCGCGCCTTATCGCTGTATTCAGGTGTGAACAGGATATCCGCATCAAGTTCGGATGCAATTCCTGCTAATACCGCGTTTGCGCCCACAGAATCGGCATCGATCAGTTCGATGACATTGCCGATACCAAAGAACAGCGGGGTCGTTTTATCTTTTTTCCGGAAATCCCTATACCTGCAGATGGATTCAACGATTCCATGTCCAACAGGATCGAGTACAGGGTCTGCGATGATCTTCGTAATGCCGAGATTTCTTGCATATTCGATATTGCGAAACAGCGAATCATGATTCCCCTGATCCGGAATGATCACAACCGCTGTTTCATGTTCTATAACCGCATCCTTCACAGCATCGATGTTGCCTGAATTCAAACTCAGTACAAGATCGACTCCGGATTCAATTCCAGCAATAATAAGATCAGGATATAGGGTGTCTATGCTTATCGGGAGATTTGTTGTAGTTTTTGCGATTTTAACTGATCTTATAACATCATCAACACTGGAATCCATTGCAGCTCCAAGATCTATGATGTCTGCGCCTTTCTCCTCGAATTCGTGTATCTTCTTCCCCAGTTCCTCTTCTGACATCTCGGTCGCACCAACGATCTCTGCCATCACCTTCATAATCGAGTTTCCACCGATCTTCCTGCCGCAGATTTCAAATGCCGGTTCAGCACTTCTTTCATGCTCTTCTATGTGCAAAAAAGCATTTTCTCGCATTTTTTTTGATAAAAACTCATCGGCAGGGATTGTTTTCGAAAGTTCAAGTTCCTCCACGCATGAAAGTACCGATGTCAGATCATAAGCATGTCTCGGTCCGAGGCGGATCGATGTTTTGCATTCGTCTTCAAGATCAGTGAAATCGCTCGATACCAGACCCGGAACAAGGATCATATCGTATTCTGTATCAGGCAGCGATGGTCTCATCAAACCCGGTGTTATGAATGCTGCAACATCGATATTGAGAACGAGCACATCCGCATTTCTCTCCACTGCTGCTCTGACCGTCTGTTGTGCGAGTCTTCCAGTCGCTACGAGAATTTTCATACATCGATAATCATATCGATACTGTTTAATATTGATGCCTGTTCACGGGATCGATCACGCGAAGATGCTCAATATCGTATGGTCTTTAAATATATCCAACGTTACAAACAACCCATAATCTGTGTAAATCTGTGTCTGATAAGGTTTTTAGACACAGATTAACACCGATTACACTGATTTTACCGTTCTATCGTATTCGCGTTCGATCACGCGAAGATGCTCGGTCCAGCCACGACACTGCCTGCTATACCAGACATACCGTTGAGTTAGAATTATATTATAAAACCACCATCTCACCACTATGTCAGGAAGCACATTCGGAACCGTATTCCGCATAACCACTTGGGGCGAGAGTCACGGACCTGCAATAGGCGTTATAGTCGATGGCTGCCCGCCAAGGATGCCGCTTGCAGAGGCGGATATCCAGAAGGAACTCGACCGCCGCCGTCCAGGGCAGAGCGAGATTGCAACGCCCCGCAAGGAGGAGGACACCGCAACCATCCTCTCAGGCATCTTCGAGGGAAGGACAACCGGAACACCGATATCGATGATCGTCTGGAATAAGAGTGTCGATTCTTCCCCTTATGAGAAACTCAGATATACCCCACGTCCGGGACATGCCGATTATCCTTATGAGATCAAGTACGGGATCAGGGATTATCGTGGCGGAGGGCGTGCATCCGCAAGAGAGACGATCGGAAGGGTAGCTGCCGGAGCGATTGCAAGGAAGATACTTGCAGAGCACGAGATCGCTGTGTTTGCGCATGTGATCGAACTCGGCGGAATCAGAGCATGCGAGATGACGCCATCTGAAATAAAGGAAAAGACCGAACGAACGCCGGTGCGGTGCGCTGATCTTAATGCGGCGGAGCGAATGATCGAACTGATACGGCAGGTGCGCGATACCGGGGACAGCATCGGCGGAATCGTCGAGATTATGGCAACAGGTGTGCCCGCTGGTATCGGCGAGCCGGTCTTTGATAAACTGGATGCTGATATTGCAAAGGCACTGGTGAGCATCGGCGCGGTGAAAGGTGTTGAGATAGGGGCTGGTTTCAGGTGTGCTGATATGAGAGGAAGCGAGATGAACGACGCATTCAGGATATCGGATGGAACGGTGATTGCAGAGACGAACAATTCCGGCGGTATTCTCGGCGGACTGTCAACAGGCGCACCGATTGTGTGCAGAATCGCAGTAAAACCAACGCCGTCGATCGCAACTCCGCAGAAGACCATTGATCTGCAAACAATGCAGGAAACCGAGATCACGATAAAAGGGAGGCACGATCCGGCAATCCCGCCTCGAATTGTTCCTGTTGCGGAGGCAATGGTTGCTATCGTGCTAGCAGATCATCTGCTGCGAAGCAGTTGATTCACACCCCGCCCTTGCACAGGACACCTGTCTTCATATCCTCGTGATAGAAATCTCTTTCTGTTTTCAACCCGAGAGCTACCTGCAATCTCCTTTTCAGATACTTCGGGATCAGTTCAAGCGTCCGTTTCAGATACCATTTCGGATACCGCCTGATTATATTGTTTGAACGATACCATTCCAGGTTATAATAATCGATATTCATCTTCCAGACAAGGTATTGCAGTTCATCAGTACTCAGATGCTTTGTTTTCACATTCGCATAGATCCCATCGTACTTTGTGACATCACCCGGATTCGTAACGAGTCCCATGTTGATCAACTCCTCTCGAATTTCGGTTTTTGGATACGGAGTCATGATATAAAAGATCGGCACATCAAGTTTCAGTTTCTTCGCGAGTTCAAGGTTTCTCAGGACATCCTCTCTTGTATCGTCCGGATTTCCACTGATGATCCCGCCTGATACGATGATTCTGTGTTCGTGCAGATACTTTACAGCCTTTTCCGAGTCTGTTGCCATTCCTGTCTTGCCAAAGAACTCGATATTGCGCGGGAGTGCGTTCTCGATTCCGAGAAAGACTCCATCGAAGCCCGCTTTTGCCATCAGATCCACAACCTCTTTGCTCTTTGCAATCCCGCTGGTGCTTGCCTGTGTCTGGTAATAGATGTCATCGAGCCCGGCATCGATGATTGCCTCGCAGAGACGCTTCATCCGGTTTGTATTGAGCGTGATGTTATCGTCCACGAAAAATATGTTCTGGGCGCCGTGATCCTTTGCATCCTGGATATCTTCAATCACACGGTCTATACTGTATGTTCTGAAACTGCGCCCATACATGTGGTTGATGCTGCAGAACTTGCAGCCCTGTGTGCACCCCCTGCTTGTTTCAACCACATCCACCGGATGTGTGAATCCGTAAAATCCTTTTTTGAGCAGTCTTGCGCCCCGGTCAGGAAGGCGGATATCCGCAAGATCGAGAAGCGGGCGGGGTGGGTTGTGCAGCATTCTCCCGTTCTCCTTGTAGGATAGACCGAGCACTCCCTCATATCTCTGATCAGGTATGGCTTGTATCAACTCACGAAATGTTGCCTCACCCTCGCCACGCGTGATAAAATCGATGTACTCAATATCAGGGCTCTCTCCAATCTCCTTATACTCGAGTGTCGGGTGGTAGCCGCCAAAGACCACCTGTACGCCGTTATACTCCTTGACGATCTTTGCGATCTCGAGCATGCCGCGATACTGAAAACTCATGCAACTGAGACCCACGAGATCGATATGGTATCTCTTTATGGTTTTGCGCACGAATTTGTGGGGGTCTTTTGTAACGTTCAGGTCGGCTATCTTGACATCACAGACATCATTGATGTTCCCGGCGATGGATGTGATTCCAAGATTCGGGATTCTTGCAACGAAATCGAAGTCGTGCTGGACATCAGGTGAGGCGAGTAACAGGACGTTGATGGTAACACCTTCTTCTTTGTTGGATTCTGTTTCTGGACTTTGAGATATTAACCTGTCGTAAGGGATGGGAATCATCTGGGTGGCAGGACATTTGGTTCATGCAGGTCTGTCGGATGAACGACATCATGTAATAACACTCCCATCCACCCCATCTCGTAAAAGTTCGATTGTGCCAGTTTACGGAAATGGGATCTGTACATTGATGAGAAATATATCAACAGTAGAGTATAAAATGCATCGAACCGCAAGGTTTATATACTCCTGCATAACAGTGATGTACATGCGAGCGGGTTTCTGAAATCTCTTTTTTAACCACACTAACCCCCACTCCCCACTCCCCACTTCCCGCTCGCATATCCCTTTAATCTCTCAACAAGTCATTGACAATTCTTGTCTGTATCACGCTGCCGCCCATCTCATTCCAGCAACTCTTCAATTCTTTTATCTGATCGCTATCGGGAAGCGCTGTGTAAGCCGATCCTGTTCCGGAAAGACCTACGCCCATAACCCCGAGTTCAAGCGCGCGCATCACAATCTCAGTGTCGAATCCAAGCGCAGCGCAGTATAACAGTCCATTCAGGGTCATTGCATTCTTGAAATCATGGGCAAGCGTAAGCTGATACGCCACCTCCACAAGCGGCGCAATCGCTTTTGACCGAGCAACATCGGTATCGGCAGTAAATGCTCTTTGTTCTGGCAGATATATCAGCACATCAGAATCATATTCAACACGCTCCACCAGCTCTTGGTTGCGATTGTCTGTTATTACGATCCCACCAAGCATTGACGCGCATGCATCATCGAACGCGCCTGTGATGGTGACGCCAGAATCAAGCGCGGCGCGAACACCCATGCGAACAACTTCTATGGGCGGCAGCGTCTCCCCGATCGCATCCAGTGTTGCGAGTGTCACCGCATTGGCGGCAGCAGAACTGCTCTTCAGCCCGCGCGCGATCGGTATCTCACTTCTGGTCGTTACAGTACCATCGCACCGGTATCCGAATCGATCCAGTACCATGAATACGCACCGCTCAATGAGCGCGGTGTCACCACCATCCTCGATTCTGCCTGTGATTCTGCTGGTATCTCCGGTACATTCGTGCAATTCCACATCTGCTGTGGTCTTCAAATCGATGCAAAACGCCGCGCCCTTCCATATCGCAATCGCATTCACGATCGTGCCCGCTCCGTTTGCATATCCGTATCCGTGCATGGTAGCACATCGCACGGATTCCGTATTTATGCTTCGCATTCCATTTATGCGATCCTCGTTCACATTATGTCCGATGACCATGGTGATCGCATTCACAGGAACGATCGGTGCAGTTATATGCGGTGATCGGCGAGAGATGCGGTTTTATGAAGGTGGAGACTCCGAAACACTGGAATACGAACTTTATAATGGAATTATCAGGACCGACAGCGAACTGATAAAACGATCAGCCGATCTCGGAGTTCGTATCGAGATCCGGGATAACAAGGAGAAGATATTCACATCCGGTAATATTCTGGTTGGCACGGTGACATCGCATTCTGCAGAGACAGAGCGGCAGAGGAGGATGTATGTCGCACCCGGCAGATATCTGATCGCAGAGATTGTGGACGGAAAAGTCAGGATCACTGAAACCGGAGAAAGTGCATTTCTGGTGCTCGGGAATGCGATAGCAAAGAAGATATCCGGTGAGGTGATAGGCAGAGCGAAAAGACCAAAAAGACTTTCTGATGCTGTTAGGGTACTGATACAGGTTATGGAATTCACCTCGCAGAAAACAGCATCGGTCAGTCATGCGTATGATATGATACAGATACCACCTCTGCCAGAAGGAAGATCCCCCAGAGGATCGCTATATGAAGCGCTTGAACAGGATATGAAACAGAATCACTGGAGGATGTTATGAATCAGGGATCGTTTGACTATCTGCACGGTCTTGAATACGTGGATCGCGATGAGAGGTGCCGATGTTGTTGAGATTCCGGAGACAATCGTTCATGATTTCATGACGAAGGTGCAGGATCGATCGCAATAACGTAAAAGGGAATCAAT
>JAYEGV010000133.1:0-1805 GCA_034659235.1 Methanobacteriota archaeon | reverse complement strand
GCATGAGATCATACCCGTGCTCAGGGAATAGTATCCATCGAAACGATGCTCAAACTTAACTGATTTCTACGTTTCCGTGCAACCTCGATCCCAGCCTCTGCAAAGAAATTTATCGCTCTTTTAATCGGCAAGGTTTTTTAAAATTCGTCTTCCTCTTCAAAATCTTCAAAACCCATCGATCCGATTGTGTCCATCATGCCGGTAAGTTCTACGAGAAGACGAACGCAATGCACATCCTGCAAACCTAAATTTTCCGCTATTTCCTTCAATTCACTGGAATCGCTATACGCCACGCACTCTGATGTACATTCTCTATCCATGTAACAGCATTTTTTCGTATTCATTGTTCCACTTATTAACCTGTCACTGTTACATAAACATTTCCTCAACATCCCTCAAATCCATGTAAATCCCATATCGCCTCCTGACATCTATTGTTTTCGCAGAGGAGTTAGTAATGCGGAACTACCGATAGCATTCATCGAAATAAGATTGATAAACATCCGGCAGCCATCACTACCCAATGCCCGAAATGCTGATACTCTCGATATTCATCGGTTTTGTGCTCGGTATCATCTCCGGGTTAATCCCGGGCATACACACGAACAACTTTGCATTGATCCTGCTCTCGCTCTCTCCTGCCCTCTCAGACATCGGATTCTCGAACATCCATATCGCTGCAATCATTCTTGCGAACTCGATCACCCACACATTCTTAAATATCATCCCATCAGTGTACATCGGAGCGCCTGATGCCGACTCAGCGTTAGCCGTACTGCCGGGTCATGCCATGCTGCTTGACGGGATGGGCATGACAGCGATCAGGTTATCAGCCATCGGCAGCGCAGGATCGATCATCGTGTCATTGCTACTTGCAATTCCGCTCATATTCTTCTTCGGGCAATATTATGAATATATACGTGAGAATATGGGCTGGATTCTGTTGGGTATTGTGATACTCATGATTCTCACCGAATCCGGAAGATATATCGAAGGACAGGGATCGCTTGTGCACCTGAAATACAAATTCTATGCGCTTATGATTCTTCTTATGTCAGGCGTTCTCGGATCGATTGCATTTGGAAATGTAGATCAGATGCATCCATATCTCCAGTTCGGTTCATCATCGATCCTTCTTTCGCTTTTGACCGGTCTCTTCGGTGCGTCCGTGCTCCTGATCAGTCTCTTCACGAAATCGACCATACCGGAACAGCATCAACGCCCATTGAATCTGCGATCACGATGGGTGCTGCGCGGTATCGCTGTCGGGAGCATCGCAGGATCGATTGTCGCGTGGCTTCCCGGGGTGTCTTCAGCGGTCGCGACAGTGCTTGCACGATTTGCGATCAGAGGGCGGCTTGAACATCACCGGATAAGGGCGATGGAGTTCATCGTCTCGGTTTCCGGTACAAACACGTCGAACGCCATTTTTGGTTTGATTGCGTTGTTTGTTATCGGATATCCAAGAAGCGGAGCAATGGTTGCTGTACGGGATCTGGTGGGCGGGACACTGGATTCTCATCTGGTTCTGCTTTTCTTGACTATTATCGTGCTTGTTTCCATTGCATCATACATAATCACGATATTTATCGGAGATATTGCACCATCGGTTCTGACACGCCTCGATTACCAGAAACTGTGTATGATAATCCTTGCCGGGCTTGTTGTGATGGTGATTACGTTCAATGGGTTGTTTGGTCTTGCCGTATTTATGGCAGCGATACCGATCGGGATGCTTCCATATTACATGGGAATCCGGAAGAGCCATGCGATGGGCGTGCTTCTGCTGCCGGTGATGATGCGCT
>JAYEGV010000132.1:0-1817 GCA_034659235.1 Methanobacteriota archaeon | reverse complement strand
TCCTGTCTTGCAGTCCCTTCACCAATTGATACCACTTCATTATCGAGTTCCTTACTATTCTTCTTCAGCGAGAACCATACCTTCTCACCTTCGAGATCGATCTGGTTTGCAACAAGAGCAAAACCGCCGCCAATATCCCATTCCTCGCCAGTTGCCAGTGTCTTCTT
The DNA here is from genome assembly GCA_034659235.1 of Methanobacteriota archaeon. GTDB lineage: Archaea > Halobacteriota > Methanosarcinia > Methanosarcinales > Methanogasteraceae > Methanogaster_B. The sequence goes on along the minus strand of JAYEGV010000132.1, from coordinate 1,650 downwards.
GTCGTCATCCTCAAACTCAACTAGCAGTTTGCAGAGTTTGTCAGCATTGCTATCGATCGCCACATACTCTTCTGCCATCCAGCCTTCGATGAAGTAGCCGCAGTCACCGCCAGCATTGCCGCTTTCAACGCACAAACCTATGCGTCCACCTAAATAAGCGTTTTCCATCGCTGTTGCAGCCGTTCTGTCCGGGTCCGCTTCATTCTCGTGGAGCCCGTATTCTTGGAACGCCGGCTGAGTTTGGTACACAAGAGCATCTTCATCGAGTGTCCGATCATAGGGAAATGCCAGTGTAGGATTGCCCCAATCATCCGTAGCAGTAATCGTCAGCGTCTCAGTCGTCAGATCGTCATCGAGATCATACCAGAAACCAGAGAATGTGCTGTAGTCCCATGTTAGGTCAGAACCAAGCGTGGGATTAGCCGCATCCAGCTGTTCGATAGTGCCGCGAACCTCAAGCGTCTCCGCGCTCGCAGGCACAGCAAATATTGCAACCACAAGCGCAATCAGTACAATCATTCGTTTATTCATATTCATCCCTCCTTGTGCGGATATCAGATCCACATTCACTCCATGCATCAGACCGCTCATAAATATATCGCGCAATACAGCAGAAGAATTGATAGTGATCCCTGAAAAAGAGAGAAAGAATCTTAAAGCAGTATCCACAAGAGGAGATTGAATGGAGACTGTGACGAGCAATATGGACCTGAAAAAAGATTTTGAGATCTTCAGAAACGATGCTCTTGGAATCGTACTATTCGGATCCCGTGCCCGACTGGAAGATGCCGGAAGGTCCGATATCGATATCTGCATCGTCCTGCCGGTGAGTGGTGATGTCCTGACAAGAATCGAGAGGAAACTCGGCGGAAAGTATGATATCAGCGTTTTTGAGAACCTGCCCCTCTATATACAGATCGAGATCATTCGCGATTCCCAGATGCTGTATGGTGATGAGGTCGAACTCTCGGCATACTTCTATAGATTCAGAAGAGACTGGGCTGATATGGCATCGCGCGTTGAATATAATCGGTTCAGCAGTGTTGAGGAACGGATGATGTTGCGAAAAAGGTGGTTGCATGCGAAGAGAGCGATACTTGGAAAAGCTGGAACTGTTTGAGGAGGAACTGGACTTTATAGAGTCTCATGACATCTGCGATGACGTTACCGAGAGAGCACTGCTCCACTCATTGCAGACCTGCGTCGAGATCTCCATGGACATCGTTGCCATGCTCACAAAGGATGCGGGACTGGTGGTTGAGGATGATTATACCAACATAGAAAAGTTGTCGAAGGGGGTATCATCAGCGCGGATGAAAAAGAAACTCTGAAGGGGTATAATGGGCTGCGAAACAGTATCGTTCATCGATATAATCGCCTTGATATGGGACACGTTGCAGAGGGGCTGGACGGGGCTGAAAAACTCTACCGGATTGTTGCAAAACTCGCTTCGATATACGAAAGCGTATCCGCGAAGTAACACGGCACAGTCAAATCCCCAGAGCCCGCTGTATCCACAGCACATCGCTAAGTATCGCGCTCGCGGTTTCGACCGATCCTGCACCGATTCCACCGATTGTAATCCTCCCTGCAAGTTCGGTCCGGATGGATGCGAGGTTGAAGGTTCCGCCGATGCTTAAAGGATGGTTC
>JAYEGV010000131.1:0-1844 GCA_034659235.1 Methanobacteriota archaeon | reverse complement strand
CATCGAGATCACCGCCGCCCATGCCGTCCGGATAACTCGGCTATGGTGCCGACCATTGAACTATGTGCTCTTTGGCTCTCTCGAAGCATCTCGCAGATTCGAGCAAGGTTGTAGCCACACGCCTTCCGGATATTCTCGCGTGTTGTGCGGACATCATCTACTATCGGATCAATCCATTTCATTTTCATCGCCTCTGAATATCCAGTAATTAACGCCGCCCTTAAAGTCTCTTTTGATGACTACGAATCGATTTGCAGTCATCGCTCGAACGAATCTGCAAGTTTCACCATCTTGCTCATCCCGTTGTGATATCTGATTATCAATCCTTTCTGCTCCAGATCATGTAAAGTCCTTGAGAGCGTGGACGAGGGGATTTTGGTTCTTGATGATAGCTCGGACTGATTGATCTCGCCTGTGTTGATGAGTTCGTTTATAATCATCTGCTCTTTTCCTTTCAGAGTTTTTAATACCACATCAAGATTATTTTTCTGTGTGACAACTGGCTCATCAATGGTGGTTAAATCGATCGATTCTTTTGTTTCGGATCTGAAAAACAATAAACACATACCGCTCGCTACAGCGAGCCCTGAAAATATTGCGATTGTGATGCAATCGGTGAAGGTATATAGAGTTGAGATCGTTACGGCATGCTCGCCCTGGATACAGGTTGGAGTAGGATTTGTCAGTTTAAAAACAAGTATAACTAACGAGAGTATCAATAATATATTTGCTGATATGATCCTACTTCTTGGCATCATCCTGAATGGCTTTCTTTAACATTCAACATATCGCTTTTGGTACCATTACCTTGATACTTTTATGAAAACAGATTTTAACAAAAAAATAGAAAAGAGCCGTTACGGCTCTTAACATATCTCGTTCAGGTAAATATGTCTCCAGTGTCGCTAGCACTGCAACAGTCATCTCGCACGCACGATATCGGGAATCTATACGTTTGTCCCGGATATGCTTTAAACGAGGCAGACAGAGTACCACTTGCGCTGTTATCAGGTCCACATGCGTCATGTATGATTCTGGAGTCTGAGCCACCTTGCGGCACATTCAGATTGAAACGCGCATATCCGCCACAGATACTGTCACAATCTTTGTACGTGTAGTCTATGTTGACTTGAACGGTTATCCCACCTGACGGTACACCGGACAGAGTGCCACTGTATGCTTTTGCAACGCATTTATCGCTTGCGCACTCATCGATGACGAGGTATCCGCCATCTATCGAAAAGCTTTTACTCTCTTCATCGAATTCCAATGTTGTCTCGTTTAGCACGGTTATTGTGAGTTCTCTAACAGGCGTTCCATTTATCATTGTTTCGCCTGTTACTTCGAGACCTTCTCTCGCAAACACAATTGTTGGTGTGTCATACACAGTTGCGGGATTCTCGTCTGCAGTTGCACTCACGTTAGCTGCAAAACCGTTGGTTGCAAAGCACACGGCTACAAACAACGCGACTATGACTGCTGCAAACATTTTCTTATTCATCTTCTTTTTCACCTCCTTTTACATCTGGGTACTTCTATCATCACGCCCCTCCTCGGCGCTCAATATACGCGTGGCTGGAACAACTCTAATATGTAATCTGGAAGTTAATCCCATAAAATGGAATAAATGATCCCATAAACTGGAATCAGGTGGAATACTTACCAAAAATCCTTTGAAACCATCTGAACTTACAAATAAACCAAATTGCAGGAATCTCTTATCTTTAAAGAGGATAAACGCATTTTCCACAGCCGTGCAGTTTCACTATTTATCGCTCACCTCCGTCCCCCCGCCTCCTCGCATACGCGACCGCCAATACTCCCGCAACCGCAGCAAACGCTGT
>JAYEGV010000130.1:0-1847 GCA_034659235.1 Methanobacteriota archaeon | reverse complement strand
TAAAACTGATCCCAATTAACAATAAATCCGTGTTAATCCGTGTTAATCCGTGTCTGAAAAAACTTGAAGTGTCACCCAACGGAAAGGCTAAAAACAGATCAACTTCTCAAAGGTGAGTTGTTACGATGTTTTCTGTGGTCACTGGCGAAGAGCCTTCACCGTGCAAAAATCGTGAGATTGTGTAACCAATCAACATAATAAATAAATTTTATTATTATTTTTATAATACTTTATTTCAATTGTATCAGCCGCAGATGCGACAAAGATAAACGCAGATGTCACGGTTAACCGGGCATCTGTGTTTATCTGCGTGCATCCGTGGTTATTAAATATCGGAAAGATCATATTATTTACTCATAGGATATCTTAAATGTTCAGATTATTTGTGTGCAGTTACTTAGGTTAATTCTTAACGAGCACTTAGATGGCTATATTTATTGCCACCATACCAGGAACCGAAGACTACGACACCACCTCATCCAGCCGCCCCGTCTCGATCGCAAGCCTGATCTCCTGCGCAATCCTCCTGCCGGTGGAGAGATCCGGTTCGATCAGATCCGAATACGGGGAGCCAGATATGAACAGATTCGTGCCTGCAACGATACGCGCAGATACCTCGAAGACCTTGAACTCAAGGGCATCGGTGCAGATCGTTTCGAGGCAGAAGGGACCGATCATCCCGCCAAAGAGCTCAATCGACCTCTCCACCACCCGCGCCCCGAGATCAAAAACCTTCGGCAGCAGCGACTCCCGCAGAACAAGCGGCAGATTGCCTGTCACAACAAAACTCGGATCGATCCCTGAAGACGTTCCGATCCTGTACAGTTCATCGATATTGGATTCAATCCTTCTGTCGATTCCGAGCAGTTCGAGCGTGCCATCCCCGACACGATAACCAGATTTTCTGATGGGAGAATAGAAGAAATGCAGATAATATCTTGATCCGAGTACAAACTCCTGAATGGTGTACTCCTGACTGGTATCGATCCTATCTTCAAGCTCTTTTCGGTTCTTTGCTATGAAAAACCCACGCCCGCCCTTCGCGCCATGGTACTTCACGATCACAGGAATACGACTCTCGATTTCGTCAGGCGATGAATACTCGGCTGGCATAGGAACACCGGCGCTGGTCAGCCATTCGCGCTCCTTTATCCGGTCAGATTCCCATTCAAGAACCGATTTGTTTCCGAAACTCGGAACCTCGAGGCGTGCAAAGTTCGATGCTCCGAGATACTCGACAAGCGACCCATGAGGAATGATGATTACGTTTTTCTCGATTAATTCAGGAGCCTTCTCGATTATTTCCTGATACGAGTTGACCGTAAAGAATTCATCCGGTTTTGCTCCTGGAAATGCATCATAAAACTTAGGCGGCTCTTTCAGGCAGATGCCAAGCGTTTTAAATCCCTCTTTTCTGGCACCATCAAATATCTGAAGGCTTGTGTGCGAGCAAACAGTTGCGATGACCGGATTTTTGCTTTCTGTCATGTTTTGAAGTTGAATCAGGCCGGGGCCGAGATTTGAACCCGGGTCGTGGGATCCACAGTCCCATAGGATAACCAGCTACCCTACCCCGGCATGGTGGTGGGTATTGATTATACCAGTATCTGTGGATATAAAAAGGTAATGGCTTAAGCGAATAGTTACATATCAATCCAAGTAGGTCATGCGCACCAAGAAATTCTACGACTTCAACATCCACGCCGCGCCCGAATGCAAAGACTCGCCAGAAGAGATGGCGGGGGTCGCATCCGGATACGGCTACGCTGGGATCGCGATCACGAATCACACGCCGCACCCGCCGCAAACGCCAGAGATCGCAGATCATTCCAAAATTACGGTCTATT
>JAYEGV010000129.1:0-1849 GCA_034659235.1 Methanobacteriota archaeon | reverse complement strand
ACAGATCACATCGATTCAGGCGCAGCAATTCCAAGTACATCCAGTGTATTCGCAAGCACGATTCGTGCGCACTCAACCAATCCGATGCGGGCATCACGCAGATTGTCAGGCGCACTGAGAACAGGCGACAGCCGGTAGAACTGGTTGAATGCTTCCGCAAGTTCCCGTGCATAAATCGCCACAATGTGTGGTTTCAGTTCGTCTGCCGCAAGATCGATTACGTAGGAGAATCTGGCAAGTTCTTTTACAAGCGAGATCTCGGCATCGCTCGTCAGCAGGGAGGGATCGATCGACTCCGGGATGTGCGATGCTTTTCTCAGGATGCTGCATGCTCTTGCGTGTGAGTACTGTATGAACGGGGCTCCGAGTTTATCGAAATCGAGTGCACTCTTCCAGTCGAAGGTTGTTGCCTTCTCCGGCGACACCTTCACGATGTCGTATCTGACAGCGCCGATGCCGACCTCTGTTGCGACATGTTTTCTGAAATCCTCTTCCGCATCAGGTCTGCGCTTTGTTACCTCGAACAGTGCCTGCTCACAGGTCTGATCGAGCAGTTCATCTGCCGGGATGAATTTGCCTGCACGGGTGCTCATCGACCCTTCAGGGAGGGATACAAACTCGAAGATAACGATCTCTGGCTCTGTTATCCCGCACGCTTTCAGGACATAGCATAACTGACTGGAGATGAGTTTGTGGTCGGCACCAAGAACATCGATCATGCGGTCACACCGCTCCGCCTTCCGCCGGTGATATGCAAGGTCTCTCGTGACATACAGCGAGGTACGATCGCTCCGCCTGATCACCAGATCCTTATCGAATACCGGCATCGGAACCACGAGAGCACCATCAACGGTTTCTGCAAGCCCCTTCTCCTCGAGTTCCTGCACAAAATCGGATACCTCACCGCTTTTTACAAACTCTGATTCGTGTACGAACAGGTCATGATGAATGTTCAGGCGTGAGAGCGTGGATCTGATACCTGTGATGGCAAGGTCTGTGGCATGATCGAACCGCTCGATCGTCTTCTCATCGCCAAGTTCGATCTTCTGCATCAAGGAATCGATCTGGGAAACCAGATCAGGATTCTTCAGAAGTTCCTGGTTTGCACGGATGTAAACATCTGCGATTGCATGATCGGTCTTCTTATGGCTATCAAATCCAAAATGATCCAGCGCCCATGCAACGATTGCGACCTGCCTGCCCATATCATTGACATAGTACTGGACTCCCACGTCATAGCCTGCCTTCTTCAAAATTCTGGTGAGAGTATCGCCGATTACGGAATTTCTGATGTGTCCGACATGCAACGGTCCATTCGGGTTTGCAGAGGTGTGTTCGATGATCACCTTCCCTTTCATATCGCCGGTGCCGTATAACTCTCTTTCTTCAAGGATTTTATATATCGTATCTTCTAATAATTTTTTGCTGACAAAGAAATTGATATATGAACCTCTCGCCTCTATTCTTCCGATCAATGAGTCTTCGGGAGTTGTGATCGTATCCGCGATCGTATCCGCAATGATCGATGGATTCTGTTTGTATTCTGATGCCAGTCTGAACGATAACGATGATGCAAGGTCAGCGTGCACAGATTCTTCGATGTGGAGGTTGTCCACCGAGTAATCGGTCATATCGAGTGCTTTTTCCAGCACAGATTCAACTTCGTGTCTGAATTTGAGGAACATTTTTTGATAGTATGTGGTGTCGCGCCCATCTATATTAACCTGAGTTTAACCTGACTTTTAGGGTCACATAACCAAAAGCATATCGTCCCGCAGACTTCGATCTGTAGAGAGGAGCTGGACGCAGCACAATACCTCATGCTTCCGAAACGCCACGCTCGAATCGG
>JAYEGV010000128.1:0-1850 GCA_034659235.1 Methanobacteriota archaeon | reverse complement strand
TCCATATCTATGATGTCGCTCCCAGAATCGGTGGCGGAACAAACGTGCATGTATCAGTAGGGCATCCCTATGGAAACACGCTCTGGCGGCGGAATATGAGCACAGGGAGAAGGCTTGCGATGGAGGTCAGACGAGCTGTTGCGGCGGGCAGGGTCGCGGAGATCGTGACGTGAAGAAATGTGTTGAGCGTTGTGCATTAAAATATAGACACTCCAAAGCGGAGACATGAACATGGATGGTGAATGGGACTATGAGACTGATGAGGCGTTTGATGCGCGGCTCAGAGCAAAGCTTGCAGAGATCGATGCGAAATACAGTGAATGCAGTGCACCCAGCGTAGAGAAACCGATATTAACCGAAAAGTCGGTGTATTATAAACTCCATTCAGAATTAACAAAAAAAGGAAAAAGAAGTCAGGTTTTTCGAGGAGTTGTTCACAATTTATTTGGTGCGCCTGCGCATGCTGCTCCTTTTCTATACAATTTTAAATCGGAGGTGGATGTGTTAGAAATTCAGAGAGATAATACAATCATCGGATATGAACTCAAAGGATACCGGAAAAAGAAAGGAATGTACATGCCGCCAAATTATTATCTGGGGTTAGACCAAGCATTATCTTATCTTGTTAATCCACTCGTGTTCAAAGATAAGAATTTGGGGTTGTTTTATGGCAGCATTTTTGATTATGTATATCTTGTTCATCCTCGTGGCAATGACGGTACAGATATTCAGCGAATGAGTGACGCTATTGAAAAATGCACGCCAATCGGCTTTATGTTAGTGGATGATCATGATGTGGAAGAAATAGTTAAGCCAAAGAAAAATCCATTCGTAAATAGTGAAATCCAACAGATGTTCTTAGATGCACCTCATGTACTGGACATGTATCGCAGATATTGACGGCAGATGGATTATCGCCACCCGAAATTGACCTCATCACAATGAAGCATAAAATATATCAGGAAGCAGTTTGCCATTTATTATCATGTCCGCGATTGTTGAAACTGAACTGATTAAAGAATTGAAGATCATTAAAGAGGATTTGGAATACATTAAGCTGCACATGGTGGATATTGACGTGATTTTAACCCCGCAAGAGGAAGAAATACTGGAAGAAGGCTTGGAAGAGTTCGAGACAGGGAAAACTATCTCGCTATCTGACTTGAAGAGGAATCGGGGTGAAATTTGAGATCAAATTAAGCAGTAGGGCGTATAGATTTTTAAAAAATATAAACAAAGTAGTTTATAATAGAATAATAAAAAAAGTTGAGAGGCTGTCAGAAGATCCCTTTCCTCCAGATGCAAAGAGAGTAATAGGAAGAGACGAAAAAGCATTCAGAGTCCGGGTTGGAGACTACAGAATACTGTATGTGGTCTATCTCGACAAAGAAACAATCCTGATCATAAACATAGACAAAAGGTCAAAAGTATACCGGTAATAAACCTGTGTCGACAAGGATCTCCACTTCCATATCTACGATGTCGCTCCCAGAATTGGCGGCGGCACGAACGTGCACGTATCAGTAGGGCATCCCTATGGAAACACGCTCTGGCGGCGGAATATGAGCACAGGGAGAAGGCTTGCGATGGAGGTCAGACGAGCTGTTGCGGCGGGCAGGGTCGCGGAGATCGTGACGTGAATGGCGCGTATATGTGACGTTATCGAACTGATAATTATGGCATGGAAGAAATATTTAAACCCGATCATCTGCAAACAACCTTAACAACGGAATCCAGCGGTTTCACCTCAAATCTGGCGTCTGTGAACTGTTCGCTTACCCGGATATTCGTCTCCGTGTGCATGGATAATTCCCTTGTTGTGAACGATCCGGATTTTGCCATTGCCATGT
>JAYEGV010000127.1:0-1868 GCA_034659235.1 Methanobacteriota archaeon | reverse complement strand
TATGGATCGTCTGATATCAGAGATGCACGCGAAATGGTGCATCAACGAGAAGGTCGCAATGGAGGTCGCACTCGGAGCGTCCGCATGCGGCAGCCGGTCGATTACGATCGTGAAGCATGTTGGCATGAATATCCTTGCTGATCCGCTTATAACAGCAAGCACACACACCATCGGTGCCGGGATTGTGATCATTGCAGGCGACGATCCGATGGCGAGAGCGTCCCAGAACGAGCAGGATTCCAGGTACTGGGGCTTACTTGCCGAGGTGCCTGTGCTCGACCCAAACCCGACCAACCTGCATGACGCTGTTTGCGAAGGTTATCGCATCGCTGAGGCGGTACGCACTCCTGTAATTGTTCGGGTGACAGATCGATTGCTGCAATCAGAGTGTGAAATCAAGAAGGAGCAGATACAAAACGAAACAAAATCGCATCTCTTTGATCGATCGATCTGGGAATACTCGATGCATGGCAGACATCAGTTGTTTCATAGAGATACGTATCCTTTAATGGAAGATCTGTCTGAAAAATCGCATCTCAACCGATCTTTTCATGGAAAAAACGCAACAGCTTGTATCATCTCGTCAGGCTATATATCGATGATCGTTGAATCGATCATGCGTAAGAGAAACATCGAGATTCCGCATCTCTCGCTTTCTTTTGTAAATCCACTGCCGATAAAACGCATAACAGATTTCATCGGAGATCGGCGTGCACTGATCATTGAGGAGACCGAGCCAGTGATCGAGAACCAGTTACGATCTCATAACATTCTCGGTAGACGATCAGGACATCTCCCGTATGGAGGTCTGACAGAAGAAGATGTTCTCTTTGCAGTGGAGAACATAGATAAAAATGAGATCTCTCTCGATATAGATCCGGAAACGCTGAAAAATCGTGGATATACTCGCAGCATCTGTGAGGACTGCCCGTTCATACCGGTATACGAGGCAATAAAAAACATCAAAAACAATAACAACATATTGATTGCCGGAGACATGGGCTGTTCGATACGGACAGCGCCAACTGGGGTTGTGGATCTCGCTTATTCGCTCGGCGGTGCGATCGGAACTGCTTCAGGGATGCCAGGAAAGGGCATTGCGATAACAGGAGATTTTGGACTGGTACATTCCGGATTGCAGGCATTAATCGATGCAGAATTCAACAATAGGGATGTTCTGGTGATTGTCTTAAAGAACACGGTTTCAGCAATGACCGGGGGACAGAATGTACCGGATCCGGTCAGAATCATCCGTGCATGCTGCAACGATGTCACAATCATCGATGAGACTGCCAGCGTCGGGACGATTGAGCAGTTGATCACAGAAAAACTTGCTGCACGCGGAGTGTCTGTGATTGTTGCATGTGGAGCGTGCAGGAGATATGAATCTGTCCGATAAGTTGTGGTTTTTACGGGGCTGTCAACATAACGCTGGTGTTGGATCGATCATGAACAGCAATTCTCATTTTGAAAATTCTCTCTGTTTTCAACGACTCGAAACAGCAAAAAAAGCTGAAATCGCAATGATTTTTTTAAAAAGTATGTCATCTTTGTACTTTGTATTGCGTTAATTATTTGCATAACATGCTAATAGTATGATCCAAACAAAATTCCAATCCATAATTAGAATTACCGGATCATGAATGAAACGAGTTCCTGATGAGCGTAACCATACAAAATCTTCAAAACGTTCGCACAACACCATAAGGTGTGACAGTTTTAGAATTCCAATAAACTTTTATACAGCTCGCGATCTATGACAGATTAGTTTGATGGTAAAAGGCAGGTGAATTTTTTAACACTCGGCGAATTTATAAAGCAACAACTATGGACACACCATGCAACAAAGAAAGCCGTTGAATCATGTT
>JAYEGV010000126.1:0-1885 GCA_034659235.1 Methanobacteriota archaeon | reverse complement strand
CTTCGATGTTTCTTGGCACAACCTTGAGCGTGTAAGTCAGTTCTTTTGCAACCGCCTCTGGCACGCCAACCTCATTTATTGATAGATTCGGATCCGGTGAGATCACAGTTCTCCCGCTGAAATTCACACGCTTACCAGAGAGACTCCCCCTGAATCTACCTTCCTTACCTTTCAGCCGTTGGGATAGCGTCTTAAGCGGTCTCCCACTTCTGTGTCTTGCAGGTGGTATCCCTGAGACGCTGTTATCTAAGAATGTGGTTGCATGGTACTGCAACAGTTCCCACAGATCCTCGATGATCAATTGTGGAGCACCTGCTTCCTTGTTCTCCTGAAACCGTTGATTGATGCGGATGATGTCCACGAGTTTATGTGTCAGATCGTCCTCGCTGCGCTGCCCTGTCTGGAGTGTGATCGATGGGCGCACCGTAACAGGCGGCACAGGCAGCACTGTTAAGATCATCCATTCAGGACGTGCATTATCCGGATCCATACCAAAAACGATGATATCCTCATCAGGTATGCGCTCGAACCGATCCCTGATATCACTCGGAAGAAGTTTGTTCTCATCCTCGTAGTATGTGGTGGGCTTTTCATAAGCGATCTTCAATTGATGCTCACCACAGTACGGACACACCTCCACCTTACTAGCCTCGGAAAACACCTGTTCAACCAGCGGATCGATGGTCTGTCCGATGCTCCGTAGAACCTCGATCTGTTCGAGATGTTCCTTCTTTACCACAGGCTCAATGAGCAACCTGCTGCAACTTCGGCACGTACTTCGCAGTATATTTCGTATCTGTCTGGCAAATCCAACATGTACGCAGGGCGCTACCAGTTCGATGTGTCCGAAATGACCCGGACACTCTCCAGCCCTACCGTTACAGGTTTTGCACCGCAACCCAGGATCGATGACCCCGAGCCTGGGATCCATCAGTCCCATATCGATCGGAAAGCCATCCTCATCATAAGTATCCGCCGTGATGATTCTGGTGACACTCATGTTCCGGTATTCCTGCGGTGAAATCAAGCCAAATTTTATCCTTGAGATTCTCTTTGGAGCGCTCATCTGTTTCATTGTTATACCTGTCTCTGATGTGTATGGGATAAAGGTTTTGTTGTTGTGGTGACAACCTTAACCGGCATCTGCCATCTCCATAAAGTACTGCTTGATAAGATCCCTGTTCTCTTCTGGCAGTTTATCGATATATGTCTCAGATGACACCGGAGTTGCTCCATATACAGTACCGGATATAAAATTCATCGGTTCAGATTCCACCCTGCGGGCACGGTGCCCGGTGCCGGTATCCGAGAACATCACCAGTTCGATGTTTGTGCCCTCGATAACTGCAACCGATGGCTTCCCATATATCTGCGCCTCACCGGCACCGGCACCGGATTCGGATCCAAGTTCAGTCATCAGTTGCTGGTAATGCGCCTCGTCCTCAAGAGCTTCCTTTTCCATCTCATCGGCAGGTGTGATCATGGACTCGACCTGCTCTGACGTTAGGAGATGGGGAGCATCCGGTGATGACATAAATAAAACAAGAGACGCCAGTCCAATGGATATCACCATCAGTAAACTAAGTCCTGTCTTGCTGATGATCACTGACCTTCTGACCGATGTGATATCGCTGGACACGCGCCATACCAGATCATTCACAACGATGCCTGATGAGTTTATGTTATCGTAAGCGGTGGACAACCGTTCCCTGAGCACAGGGTACCTATCTTCGATTGATTTGATGATATTTACTGGTTTTCTGCGGAGCAAAAATGCGATTGCGATCGCTGGAATAAGAGCGGTTATGGCAGTGCACAACATCTTCATGCGCACCGGGTATTCCAGTAACATAACATCATGAGAACTGTACCGTGCAAAAATGAC
>JAYEGV010000125.1:0-1886 GCA_034659235.1 Methanobacteriota archaeon | reverse complement strand
AAAGGGTGACGAGACCTCCTGCAAAGCCTGATAGGCACGTGGATGTCACGAAAGACAGATGTCCTGACTGCGGAACTGAGCTTGGTGACCCATTCAGCGTGGAAACGAAGGTAATCGAGGAGATTCCGGAACCACAACCTATTATCGTCACCGAATACAAAATTGCACATTACATATGCCCACACTGCCAGAAAGAAGTCGTTGCAACCGATGCAGGTTGTCCAAAAGAAGGTATATTCGGTAACAACACGATTGCTCAGGCGACACTGCTGAAATATGAGGATAGGCTGCCCCACAGGAAGATCCAAAACGCACTGATGCGACAGTATGGATTGGAGATAAGCCCCGCTACAATACTCGATCTCACACGTCGAGCTGCTGATGTGGTTCAATCGGAATATGACCTAATTCTGGAACGAGTTCGCAACGCTTCTATTCTGCATGTGGATGAAACGTCAATCAAGGTTCAGGGAAAGAAGTACTGGTTTCACCACACCGTCAGAGACTTTTATTGCGATCCGGAAGAGTCGGGGCACGAAAGTCCTGATGGAGGTTTTGACGAGGAGATTCAAGGGAATAATCGTGTGCGATGGCTGGAAACCGTATGCCAAATTTACAAACCGTATCCAGCGCTGCTGGGCGCATCTACTTCGAGAATCAAAGGATCTTGCCGAGAAGGTTGCGGAGGCGGTTCCTTTACACCGAGCACTCACGAGACTCTATGAACAACTGACTGACGCGCTGGAAAGTGATCCTCCGCCCGAAACTCGGGAGAAGCTGTTACATAATGCGGAAGCAACGCTCAAACGATGGCTCAATCGAGGATACGGAAGCGAGAAGGTGGAAAAGCTCATCGGCAAGATTAAAAATGGTTTTGAATACTGGTTCACGTTTGTTATTCATCCGGGTGTTGAGCCGACCAATAACAGAGCGGAAAGGGCACTTCGCGAGCATGTCGTTCAGCGAAAGATCGTAGGGACACTGCGTAATGGAAAGGGAACGTCAATTCATGAGCGGATCATGACCGTGCTGGCGACGTGGTCGCAGCAGGAACTCAACAGCTTTCGGATGATGAGGGCGAGGCTGAGCGGCTAAACACGTACAAAGAAACGAATTTTCATGTCTTTGGACTTTGATTTGATGCTGGCTTCGTCTTGAACCCGAAATCCAGTCTCAATTCGCCACCGTCCTTTATATGTGGGGATGATATATTCCAGATCGATTTCATCCTGGTTCGTGGCGAACGCCCAATCGAAAACTTTCCCGTTTGATGGGTCTATGATCTGTTTCAGCAAAGCTAACGTGGTTTCACCGCGAAGGACGGTTTTATTTTTATTTAATTTGAATTCGTAATGGATTTTATTCTTCTCCGCCTCTTCCATCTCAACAAGTTCCTTCTTTACCTTTTTATTCTTCGGAACAAAGATCAGGTACGGATAATCGGCATTTGCGAGGGTTAAAATGAGTTCTTTGCTGTAAAATCCCCTATCAAAGAGGATGAGCTTGATCGACCTGACCAGAGGCTGGACTAGGGAGATGCAAAAACACACCTTCTTTGCCATATTATGCCCCAGATGAGTTGGAATTGAGATTAGAGGAATCTTTGGGGATATCAGAACTAACTATGGCGCATGTGAGGAATTTGAACTTTCCAACCACCGCATTTTTCCCTGTCCACCCGTGGATCCAGAATCCCTGCACTTCTCCGTAAAAATCCCCGTCCGTGTAGTCGAATGCTAAAACAACGTCCTGTTCATCAAGATTGAACTTTTTTTCAAGTATTTCGACTGTTTTTAGGTATTCCCAGTAAAAATTCGAAGGAGGAACATTCTTTATCGCCAGATGGATGGAATCTGCCTTCGATCCTACCGTTTCGAGGTAGGTAT
>JAYEGV010000124.1:8185-10152 GCA_034659235.1 Methanobacteriota archaeon | reverse complement strand
ATAAACAGAGGTCATCACAGACGGACATAAATCTGTGCCAGAAGTGCGGGGTGAATGTGACAGGCTTTATTAATGTCGGTACTTAATTCACATACATATCCAGGTCTAGGGCCCGTGGCTTAGCCAGGATATAGCGCCGGCCTTCTAAGCCGGATATCCCGGGTTCGAATCCCGGCGGGTCCGTGTAAATGTCAGCGAAACCGATCAAGGGGATTGCACGCGACACTCTTGCATTCATACTCGAGGTGAGCAAATCCACCGCGCCAAATGAATTTGCAGGACTATTACGTGCTGAGAATGGAATCATAACCGAGGTGCTCGTGCTGCCTGGAACCGAGTCCTCAGAGGTGAGCGCGGTCATGCGCCTCTTTATGCTGCCGATGATCTCGATTGCAGGCTCGGTGCATAGCCACCCGACATCAAACACCAGACCCTCAAAGCATGATTTAGCCATGTTTGTGCGGACAGGTAACTGCCATATCATCGTCGGTTTTCCATATACCGAGGATAGCTGGAGATGCTATGATGCCAGTGGAGAGAGAAGAGAACTTTCAGTGGTCGATCTTGATTTCAAGCAGGTTTAGGACATCCAAAAACGAAAAGTATATGTTACATTGATCTCTGATAACCAAGTTGCACGATACATTCGCCTCATGCGATTGTACAAGCGAAAACCATTAAGGAGATAAAAACATGCCAGTAAGAGTAATTGAAGAGGAATGCACAGGCTGCGGAACCTGCGTGGACGAATGTCCGGCAGAGGCAATCTCCCTGAACGAGAACGACATTGCGGTGATCGATCAGGATGAATGCACAGAGTGTGGCACCTGTGTGGACGCCTGTCCAAACGATGCGATCGTGATGGAAGACTGAGGTCCTCCATCATTTTTATTTTTTTATTAATTTTTATTTATTGGAGAATATTATGGAAACGATACGAGTCGGCATACTTGGAGCAACTGGGGCTGTCGGTCAGCGCTTCGTCGAGGCGCTTGCGAACCATCCATGGTTTGAACTGACATCGCTTGCAGCATCCGAGCGCAGCGCTGGCAAACCATACTCGCGCGCTGCAAACTGGAGGCTTTCATCCCAGTTCCCTATTGAGATCGGGAAAGAAGTCGTGGTTTCCATGAAACCGGAAGATGTTAAAGCGGATCTCGTCTTCTCTGCACTGCCCGCTGATGTTGCGCGTACAATCGAGCCCGCATTTGCTCAGGCTGGTATTATGGTTGCGAGCAATGCATCAGCATTCAGGCAGGAGCCGGATGTGCCGCTGATCATCCCTGAGGTCAATTCAGATCATCTTGGATTGATCGATGTCCAGCGGGATTTGCGGAGATGGGACGGCGCAATCGTGACCAATCCGAACTGCTCGGTAATCATGCTCGCTTTAACACTGAAACCGCTCATGCAGTTCGGAATCGAGGATGTCAAGGTTGCGACGATGCAGGCGGTCTCGGGCGCAGGATATGATGGGATATCATCGATGGCTATTCTGGACAACGTTGTTCCGTATATCGGCGGAGAAGAGGGGAAGGTCGAAAATGAGGCACAGAAGCTGCTCGGAAGATTCGATGGCAGCTCTGTCGTCGATGCGGAGTTCGATGTGAGTGCAAGCTGCCACCGTGTGCCAGTTATAGATGGGCACACCGAGGCAGTATGGATACGAATGGCTGATGATCCGTCTCCTGATGAGGTTCGGGATGCATTCTTGAACTTCGATCCGGGGTTGAATCTCCCAACCGAACCGGAAAAAGCGATCATCGTCCGTGATGAACCTGATAGACCGCAGCCAAGACTGGATCGGGACGCAGGAGATGGTATGAGCGTCTCGGTAGGGCGCATCCGGGAAGGGATCAGATATATTGCGATGGGGCATAATACGATTCGGGGTGCTGCCGGTGCATCGGTCCTGAATGCTGAGTTGATGCTGAGTCTGGGATTGCTGTGATGTGGCGATGTCGCTG
>JAYEGV010000124.1:0-8085 GCA_034659235.1 Methanobacteriota archaeon | reverse complement strand
TATGATATACGATATGTATCGCAAACGGAAGGGTTTCGAGATATTGTGTCCTTTAGGCTCGTATCCATTATTTCTAAGAAAAAACAAGGACGATAAGGAAGAGATGATCAGGTTTCTTGCCGAAGAAGGTGACAGGCATGAAACAAGTTCGCTGTACGTACACATTCCATTCTGTGACTCATTGTGTAATTTTTGCTGCTTCTATCGAACGTTACTGGAAGAAACACAGGCTGAAAAGTATCTGGATGCGCTCAAGAATGAGATAATGAGATACTCTGATACCGAATATATCAAATCCGGTTCCTTTGCATCGATCTACATCGGGGGCGGAACTCCGACTTCACTTGGAACGGAACAACTGGTGGATCTCTTATCACTGTTGAAGGAGCGGTTCAACATCAGAAGCGATGCGGAGATCACTGTGGAAACAACCACCCATAACGCTGAAAGGGGTAAACTGGAAGCGCTCTACGAAAATGGTGTTAACAGACTGAGTTTTGGTGTACAGACATTCAAAGACTCCATACGAAACATTCTCACACTAAAAGACACGAGATCAGAAGCGATCTCTGCGATTCATACCGCACAGGAGATCGGATTCGAGAATATCGACATCGATCTGATGTACAACCTCCCGGGACAGAGCATGGACGACTGGAGGATGGATTTAGATCAGGCAGTGGAACTGGAACTTGAGAGTGTCAGCCCGAATCCGCTGTTCGTTGCCAGAGGAACATCGTTTGCAAAGCAGATCGCGGCGGGAGATATACCTCCGATATCCGATGATAAGACCGAGATCGATATGTATCTTCTTGCGATTAATGAGCTAAAAAGCGCGGGATACCGTCAGCAGAATCTTGTTCACTTCGTATTACCCGAAAAAGAGCATCTCTACGCGAGGATGCGTTTTGGGAATCATGACTGTCTCGCACTCGGCGCCTCTGGCGGAGGATTTCTTGGCACATATCTGTACGGGAATATGAGGGGCGTAAATCGATACATCGAGACCGCAAACGCGGAATTTCCTGTTAACATCTGTGCGCATCTCACTGTAGATGAGATGATGCACAAATATATGATATGGGGTCTTCATTCAATCGAAGTAAGCAAGAATGCGTTCAGAGAACTCTTTGGTGTGGAACTTACAGACATATTTCCGGAGCAGATAGAGAATCTTGAGAGAAGAGGTTTGATAGAGTCAGATGGCTCGAAGATTATGCTCACAACAGCTGGAAAGGTGTGGTGCACCAACGTGGCTGAAGAATTCTGCCCTGAGATGTATGTAACGATCTTTGAGAAGATGTTTGGAGATTAAGAAATCCTCTATTAGCCTACCAACCTCTGTATCATCAGAGCCCCCTCATCCGATGCAAAGACCGGCAGATCCCGGTTCTGCACAACCTTTTTCCGCTTCGCAAAAACCTCGATCTTGCGCATCGGATCGTATCCGCGCTTCGTATATTCTTCTCTCTGTATCAGAATGCCTCGCCTGTGCCATGCAGGCACCTTGTCAAGGTTGATTTCGTGCTGAAAGCACAGTTCATGGATATCGGATGCGCGCAAGCCCCGCATTCTTGATGCGGCATCCTTTCCTGATAAGCCAGTTACGCGCAGCAGATAATACCCGTAACCATTGATGCAGTTTCGCCATGCCTCTCTCTGCCGCCAGATCAGATAATCGATGATCTCTTCGGGATGCAGCGGTATCACCCTCCCGTCAAATGTGATCCCGGGTATATCCAAGGAACGGGTGAGTGCGCTGGATATGTAGCCTGATATGACCGAGACGAGTTTTTCGATCCTGCCAGCGAATGGCAGTGTATCTGTGAAAAGGATGTTCATCTCATCTGAAAAGATGTATGCGATCGATGGGGAAAGCCCGCTCTCTCGAAAGAATGATTCTGCGGAACCTGCCATCGCATCTGCGAAACGATTGTCGAACGGCTTTTCAAACCCGTACCTCTCGAGCATACTCCTGAAACTTCTGCCGTCAACCCTGATTATAACCGGTGGGATTGCCCTCAGATCAGCATATATCTCGTGATCCTCGAAATCACTCACTCTCATTCTTCTTTGTCAATCGATTGACCTGCTTCACAATGACGATGTCGCCTATCGCAAGCACCCATCGATACGGTAGAATGATTCCCTCCCTGGTCACATCGAACAGTTCACGATTGATTCTGTTGAGCGCAAGACCTGTTACCTTTCTATCCGCCGCTTCAATTACGACGTCGTTCACATTCCCTACATACAACCCCTTATCGGTGTACACATTGAGCCCGAATAATGATGTCAATTCTGCGTGCATTCGATCCCTCTATGGTATTGATAAAGTATAGATTGAACTAAAAGGATATATACTTTATTGCGTGATAACTGAACGATGGAGCAATCATGAAAACATCAATCCAGATTGGAACGGTTATGGGAATACCGATCAAGATTCACATCTCTTTTTTACTGGTTCTTGTACTGTTTCCAGCCGTTTTCTCGATAGATCCCGTATTCGGATTCGCTGATGTGGAGTATGCCCCACTCAGATACGCGCTGGCGCTGATCCTGACCATCCTGTTATTCTCCTGTGTGCTGCTGCACGAACTCGGGCACTCATGGGTCGCAAGAAGATACGGAATCGGCATACGCAGCATCACACTGATCCTTCTCGGCGGCATCGCAGCGATGGAAGAGGTCCCTCGCGACCCACGTGCAGAACTGCGAATCTCGATAGCAGGTCCACTGGTATCGCTTGCGATCGGAGTGATCTCTTATCTGGTATATCTATTATTCCATAGCATAGCGCAAACACCCGGGCTTTTACATATTACTCATCTTGTATGGTCGCTTGCATACATCAATCTCATATTGTTCGCTTTCAATCTGATTCCGGCATTCCCGATGGATGGTGGGCGGATGCTACGCGCATGGTATGCCGGGCGTATACCGTATCTTCAAGCAACGAGAAAGGCGGTGCACATCGGGAAGATGTTCGCTGTTGCGATGGGCGTATTCGGGTTGTTCGTTTCTATCTGGCTCATCCTGATCGCTATCTTCATTTATATCGGTGCATCAGAGGAAGAAAAGTATGCAGAGGTATCGGTGACGCTCGAAGGCATCAAAGTCAGCAATCTCATGACCCGGGATATCGCTTATGTGCCGGACAACATAAACATTTCAGAACTTCTCATGTTGATGTTTGAGAAGAAACATCTCGGATACCCTGTGGTTGATCGATTTACTGGAAATATCATCGGGATAGTGACGTTTACCGATATCAAAAACGTCCCGATGAGCGAACATGATACCGTGCTGGTGCGGGATGTGATGACAAAGGACGTCGTCTTCATATCAGGGGATGCTGATGCGATGGACGCTCTCAAGATGATGTCCTTACAAAACATAGGAAGACTGCTGGTGCAGGATGACGAAAGAGTTACAGGCATCGTGTCCAGAACCGATCTGATGCGGTCGATCGAGGTGCTCGGTTACAGCGAGCGGTAGTATGTATGATGTTGTAATCGTCAGATATGATGAGATCGCACTCAAAAGCCCACCTGTCCGGAGGAGATTTGAGAAGATATTAATCGCCAACATAAAAACTGCACTCTTGCGGCATGGCATAACGTATTCTGAAATCACAGAGGAATGGGGCAGGATATTCGTGCATACGAAGAATGCTGATGCTGCGGATGTGATTGCCCGTGTATTTGGTACAGCATCGGCAAGTCCTGCAATCACAACTGAGGCAACGCTTGAGAGTGCAGTTCATATCGCTGCACAGATCGGTAACGATACGATTAAAAATAACCAATCCTTCGCAATACGGGCATCCAGAGCTGGCATTCATGATTTCACATCCCTCGATATAGCAAGGGTCTGCGGAGATGCGGTCCGCGAATGCACGTCATCGAGGGTCGATCTCACAGACCCTGATCAGGAGATATTCATTGATATGCGGCAGAAGCATGCGTATCTGTATACGATGCGTGCTGCTGGCGCTGGCGGACTTCCATACAGCAGCCAGGGGAAGATGATTGCGCTCGTATCCGGCGGCATCGATTCACCAGTTGCTGCATGGTTGATGATGAAGCGGGGAACCAGGATCATCCCGCTGTACTATGATCTCGGGGCGTATGCAGACCCATCATCAGCAAAGAATGCCGAAAGGAACATAAACAGACTGTGGGAATGGAGTTATTCTGATATGCTGGTATACCGGATTCCTTATGGCGCATGCTTACGTGAGATCATAGAAAAATGCAATCCGCGCATGACCTGTGTTATGTGCAGGCGGATGATGTACCGGATTGCAATGAAGATCGCAGAAAAAGAGGATGGCTGCGGCATCATCACAGGATGCTCGCTCGGGCAGGTCGCATCCCAGACCGCAAAGAATATGTTTGCAGAGATGTACGGACTTGGCATACCGATCTATCATCCGCTGATCGGGCTGGATAAGAGAGAGATCATCGACCGTGCAATTAACATTGGCGTGTTTCCAGCAGAGAAACCCGCAATCGAGTGCGCTGCCGTGCCAGAGCATCCGATAACTGCTGCGACGGCAACGATGGTGCTTGCAAATGAAGAGAGGATCGATGTTGAGGGTATCGTATCCGACGCTGTATCAGGTTCGCATGTTCTGGAGTGGGGTCGTGACACAAAATCGCCGAAAGCAATATGATGGAATGATGAGATCAGCGCAATAGCCAATTGCTATTCGGCTATCAGATGGTGAATGGTGCCCCCATCTCCAGAACGTGATCGAGATGATACACCCTGATGCCTAATTTTTGACAGTATGAATAAAGTCGGTAATCCCTTGTTAGCACCTCTCCACCGTTATTTTTAGCCGCAAAAATTATAGAGGTGTCTGTGAACCCAAATTTGAATATTTCATTCGAGTCGAGAATAGTATCTTTTGAGATATATAGTTCATTCATAGTTTTCAAGATTTTAAGGTTGTTCCGGATCAATCGGGCGAAACGATCCCCTTTGAGTTCTTCTGCAAAGTTTGAAACTTCTGATAATACTCCAGGAGTCACAGTAATAGTTTTCGAGTATGTTAAAAATATCTGAAGAATCTCAAAACTTTTATCATCATATTTATATGTCTTAAGTCTCTTAAATTTGGATATTACTTTTTTATCAGATATCCCTGTTAAAAATAATAGAAGGGGTATGGTATCAATTATTACATTCTTGGAAGATTCAACATATTTTTTGGATGGTACCATCCGCATCACCTAACTAATTATACGGGTACGTTTGGGTGATTGTTTTACTTCGACATCTGCGATGGTACTATCCTCATCCATAATACGTACCAGATACTCCCTGCTCTCTTCCTCAAAAATATTTTTTACTTCACAATCTATGATCCAGCACCCTTCTTCGTCATTATACGTGGTTTTAATCGTTTCAAACAGGAAGTAAGGGTGAGTTTTCGTTTCTTCAAAATATTTTTTAGCGATTATTGCCGCACCTTTTGCATCAAGCTTCATTCAGGCCACCTCTTTCAGTGACATAGATTCCGCACTTACGTGCAAAATCCGTATCATGTTTTCTGTGTCATATATGATTATATAATTTACGGAGTCTCATGTTTTCGTGTTCCTGTTATGTCGAGCGTTCATCTCCTGACCAGTTGTGGTTGTGATAGTCAATCAGTCTGAGAATTCCTCGCAACGTGTACACCTCTCTTGCAGTTAGTTCAGCCCGACCGAATATCCGCCTGAGCATCAGTAGCGTCTTCTGCCTCTTGTGCACTGGATAGTTGAGATCGCATAACACCGTTTCGATATGCTTATACAGCATATCAAGATCGCGCCGATCCGCAAGCAGCAGATTACCGACTTTAAGATCGGATAACTCATACAGTATCACTGCAACCGCGTGCGAGAGATTCATGATCGGATATTGTTCGCTGCTTGGAATGCTCACCAGCAGATCACACATCGCGAGTTCTCTATTCGTCAGCCCGTTATCCTCTCTTCCGAATACGAGGGATATTGTTCCTTCCTTGCCATTCAGCTTCTCACGGAGGCGTTTTGGAGGATATGTCGGAATTCGCACATGCCTTCCGGCAGTCTCTCCGCGCGTTCCTGTCGTTCCGATTACGAGATTCGAGTCAAAAAACGCATCATGAAGCGATTCACAGATCGTTGCGTGCTCTACAATGTCCCATGCATGTTGAGCCATCGTCTCTGCCATGGAACCGATGGAGCATGGATTCACCAGCACAAGATCATGGTACCCAAAGTTCTTGAGAACACGGGCAACCGAACCGATGTTGCCCTCATACTGTGGTTCGTTGAGAATTATTCGTATATTCACCTTGCAACAGATTTTTCAGATCTTTTTATCCGTCTTCTCTTTGTGCCTGATGATGAGTAACGCTGGGCAGGACCAGGTCGCTTGTATTTTACATTGCTGTGCTCTACCAGACGAACCTTACCTTTCCGCCCCTTGATTTTTACCCATTGAATGCTTCCGGTTTTTCCCATTGTTATGCCTCTAGTTCGTTCATCATAATAACTCTGTCTGACCATATCGGGTTCGTATATTCTTAAAAGTTGCGTTCATTTCAAGCCTGTTTCTGTTGTGTTCCGTAGAACCTTCTCATACACATCGAATGTTTTTCTGGCGATATAATCCCATGTATAGAATTTTTCTACCCTATTTTTTCCATTTTTCCCCATCTTTTTCATCAGATCCGGATTATCGAGCATGTAGTTGACGCACCATGCAATCGACTCCGGGTATAGATACGCCTTGATTCCATCCTTGAAATTATCGATGACATCCACTGCAAAGGTTCCAACAACCGGCTTTTCAACACTCCATCCCTCAAGAACAACGATTCCGAACGGCTCATTCCGCGATGGTACACATAAGAGATCACAGGCATTCATCAGTTCCTCCAGCACATCTTCTGGCACATATCCGAGAAATCTGCATGACTGATAAATGCCGAGTTCTCTTGCGAGTTCTTCGTATCTCTGTCTGAATCCTCCTTCGCCAGCAAATACGAACTTGACATCCCACCGATGGAGAATGATATGTGGTATCGCTTCGATCAGCAGATCCACGCCTTTCTGATGAACCATCCTCCCGACAAAGAAGACAACCGGTGCAAGCGGATGGATGCCATACCGCTCCTTGACCCTTCCCGGATCGATATCTCTCTTCTGGCATGCAAGAACGCCATTTCCTATGATTTCGATCTTTTCATCCGGAATCCGGTATAAATTCCTGATCTCAGTCCACATGCGTTTTGATGTTGTGATTACTCTCGATGATTCATAGCCAGCAAGCCACTCTCGATGAGATATCTCCCTTGATTCCCATGAATGTGAATGCGCATTTCCATTTCTACCCCATTCTGTGCTGTGATACGTGATAACGAAAGGAGTGCCGCTTCTTCTCTTTATCTCACTCAACGCAAGCACGGGATGCCAGTCATGTCCATGTATGATATCGAATCTCCCGAACACCTCCTCTACAGCATGGAATCGATCAACCATCGCCTTGCACATCGCATTCATCTGATCGACGATTCCTCCGGATTGATCATGTGCGCACCGCTCGTAATGTACGCCATCTATCTTTTCATATTCGCTTCTATCGCCTATTCTTGTGAAGACATGAACCTCATTTTCATCTGCGAGAATTTCTGATAGATTGGTCACATGCGGCGCAATTCCACCAACCTTGACCGAGTGCATGCTCTCCCATGCAAACATGCCAATTCGTAGATGTTCCATGATGTAATTGTAATTATGGTATATCTTGAATCTTTGTTTCGCAAAATCCAACAGGAGTATGTGGAAGCCTCTGAAGGATTAGTGATTAACTGTGGGAAGGACGGTTTTAAGCAATGCAAAACATATTATAATCCCTAACTCCGTCTAATTTACGTAATATGCCACATCCGGATTGGGTCATCAAACACAAGAGAAAGGGAACTGAGATACGAAAGATCGGAAATAATTTCGTAACAACTCACGTTTTAGAAAATTTCCTACATTTTTTAAACTTCTCCCACAAAGAAGCATACTTCAATTCGACTTTTAAAATTATCTGCAT
>JAYEGV010000123.1:0-10159 GCA_034659235.1 Methanobacteriota archaeon | reverse complement strand
ATTGACCAGTTTAAATCAGTGAAATCTCTATTAATATAGGTGTAATACGTTGCTGCAGGAACCGGAGATTTATAATCAGCAGCTGAATCATAAGTAGCATACCTCTGAATGCCGATGTATTCGTCCGCATCTGTTGTATACCAAGCATAAACGCTGATACTGTTCAAATTCGCCAGAGGATAACTTGGCAACTCATCAGGAGAGCATTGAATCCAAGCACCACACATCCCCCATTCTTCTTGAGTTGGTGGAGCAAAAAGCAGGGAATCGCAATCCTTATTTTGTCCTATGAGTGTTGGCTGTCCATGAGTTGGATTAATATCTCTAAGATAATATCCGATTGTTTTGGAAGAAGTATCTCCCACCAAAAAGATGTGTCTCCTCTGGGCGATGTTGCCGTCACTATCAATAATTTTAACATTCAAGGAATAAGCTCCGCTTCTGGTAGCGGTAAAGTTTCCAGTGACCTTGTTATCTGTTTTGGTGGAATTAACCGTTTCATTGGGACTAACAACAATTTCATAATCACAAGCAGGGCAGGAACTGCCGGTTATATCAAACATTGAAATCTCAAAATTTACCATTTCATCGACATTTTTTGTTCTGCCATTAAATACCGTTTCATTCACGTCCAACATCTTACTGTTGATGTTATGCAAAATTTGGTTTGAGGTGCATATATCACCAGCCTCAACGATATAAATGTCATTGATATTATCTGATATGATATTACCGATCCACTGGTTGTCGCTCGGAAGATCCACGTAGATGCTGTACCAGCCGTTCGAGTCTGCGGTGTTGTTCTGCAGTATGTTGTTGCTCGAGGAATAGAGGGAGATACCGCAGTAGTTGTTCAAGCTTGCGGTGTTGTTCGTGAGCATATTGTTGCTCGAATAATGCAGGGAGATGCCGCCCCCATTGTTGTTTGAGTTTGCGGTGTTGTTCATGAGCATGTTGTTGCTCGAAGAGATTAGGTGGATGCCGTACTGACGGTTCGAGTTCGCGGTGTTATCAGAGATCTTGCAGTGCTCCACATCGTTGAGGCAAATCCCAGCTATACCGTGCGCGTTTACTCCTGTCACAGCAAACCCGCTGATATTCACATAATCCGCGGTCACCTCAAAGACGTGGTCTCTCGATGATTTCGCGGTCACGGTCACCACATCCGCGCCCTCGCCTTCCAGTGTGAGTTTCTTGTTCACGTTCACGTTCTCGATGTAACTCCCGTTGTACACGAAGATTAAGTCGCCACTGTCTGCGCCACTCACCGCTGATTGGATTGGCATTCTGCTTTCATTGAACGCGCCGCCACAACGCCACCAGCCAGTTTCAGTGACGTAGAATTGAGAAGCGGTTGCTGTGCCGCAGAACGCAAGCCACAGTGCAAGTGCGAGTATGATGCCATTTTGTTTATCCATATCATCCCTCTTTCTGATTTTGTGGATATCATCATGGAAAGACGCCGTCTTAAAATCTATTGGGTTTCAATAGAAAATTCGAGGCACTGTCTAAAAATCCAGTGATTTATCACCGCGGAGAGCGCAGAGGGCGCAGAGGGCGCAGAGTTTTAAGACTGATCCAATCCTCTGCGTTCTCCGCGTGCTCTGCGGTAAAATTTAAGGATATAGTGATTTCACTGGATTTTCCGATTGTGCCGAAATTTGATAATCCCGCGATACATTATAAGTATCCTCACGATGAATAAACTCTTCAATTATGCATCCCGAAATCTCGGTGATCATTCCGGTTCTAAATGAGGAGAGATACCTCGAACGAACGCTGCGATCGATCGCTAACCAGAACACGACCACATCGTATGAACTGATCGTATCTGACAACGGCAGCACCGATGAGAGCCTGCGTATTGCAGAGCAGCATGCAGACCTGATCGTGCACTGCGATGAGAAGGGTACCGGTGCATGCAGGCACTGCGGAGCAGGACATGCGAACGGGAGATATCTTGCATTCATCGATGCTGATACCATCATACCTGATTACTATCTGGAATGGATGCATGATCGATTCGCTGAGGGTCTGGTTGCGTTCGCTGCAGCATTCAGATTCTCGAGAAATGAGCCGCAATCAGTGAAACTCGCCGAGAAGATCACGAATCACTACCTGATCATGCGGGATAAGATTCTTGAACCAACGCTTCCGGGATTTAATACCTGTGTCAGAAAGGATGCATATTTCGAGATCGGGGGATTTCGAAATGTACCTCTTGAGGATATAGATTTCAGTAGAAGGATGAGTAAAATCGGAAAAATCAGATATTTCCATGAAGTAACGGTTATAACCTCATCAAGAAGGCTTGAGAAGATGGGACTTCTTGGAACCTTGTATTATTACACACAACTCGACATCGGACGTGCCATGAATGGTAGTCTGATCGATAAAATGAGTAAATCAGTTGGAATTGCCGATTTACGTGAATACATAGGAATACGATGATTAATAAGAATTTTGAATCGATGCGTGCACGATTGATCGACCGCCTGAAGAAACGGATCGGTGTTGATCATATCAGTGAACAGGTATTACGTGCAATGATTACTGTGCCCAGACATCTATTCGTGCGCAAGAGCGAGATAGCGCATGCTTACGATGATTATCCGCTTCCAATCGGGTATGGACAGACGATCTCTGCACCGCACATGGTCGCAATCATGTGCACACTTCTCGATGTTGAAAAGGGTATGAATATTCTTGAGATCGGGGGCGGTTCCGGATATCATGCAGCAGTGCTTGCCGAACTGACAGGTCCGGACGGCATGGTCTATTCCATCGAACGAGTCTCTGAACTGGCAGAATTTGCGCGTGATAATCTGAGGAATGCCGGATATCCCAATGTCGCTGTCATGACAGGAGATGGTACGCTCGGACTTCCGGAACATGCTCCTTATGACCGCATTACGGTAGCCTGTGCTGCTCCTGCTATTCCTCCGCCGCTCGTTGATCAGTTGAAACGTGGCGGTGAGATGGTGATACCGGTTGGAGAGTATATGCAGGAACTGTATCTCGTTCACAAGAACGATGTAATCTCGAAGGAGAAGAGTGGCGGGGTTGTATTCGTGCCCCTGATCGGTAAATATGGTTTCTAACATGATCGAAAAACTGAACACCTCTGATGCTGTAAAACCGATTCTTAATTGTGATGCAGCGCGGATCGTCTCGCATCATGATGCAGACGGGATCACTGCGGCAGCGATCCTCTGCCATGCCTTGTTCAGATTGGGAAAGCGTTTTCATGCGACCATCATCAGCCAGCTCGATCATGATTTTGTGAAGAAGCTGAATGAACATCACGACGAAGAGGCATTGACGATCTTCTGCGATATGGGGAGCGGGCATTCTGATATTGTATCTGAGGTTTCAGGGGACGCTCTCGTGATCGATCATCATATTCCGGTCGGCGATCTTCCGTGCCCGTGTGTAAACCCGCATCTGGTCGGAATCGACGGCGCATTCGAACTCTCGGCTTCCGGCGCTGTTTATGCAGTTGTGAAGAGACTGGACAGGAGTAACATCGATCTGTCGGGACTTGCAATCGCAGGCGCAATCGGAGATAAACAACTGATGATAGGAGCGAATGCAGACATCTTAAAAGAAGGCGTGCAGAACAACATCATAACTGTAAAAAAAGGACTCCGGATCGGAGATGGGGATCTCCCTGATCTGCTTGAACGATGCGTCGATCTCTACCTCGATTTTACAGGTGATGCTGCAAAGGTTAGGTCTTTTCTTGACGAGATTGGCGTCAGTGGTCGATTGAGCGAACTGAGCGAACCGCAGTTGAGAAAACTTGCAACAGCCATCTCACTCAAATTGTTGCAGAGAGCCAGTCCTGATGTTATCATAAACCTCATCGGTGACGTGTACACCCTGCGCTGTGAGGTGATACCAAATGTCGATGATCTCGTGTCAGCGCTGCATGCGTGCGCACGATTGAACGATACCGGACTTGCGCTCTCATTGTGCCTGCGCGATCCTGCAGGTGTTGCTCATGCGATGAAAGCCTCTGTTGACTATCAGCGCGCTCTTGTAAGCGAGATTACGGCGGCTGAACCCAATATCCTGCACGGAGATCATATCAGATATCTGCTGCTTCGCGATTCAGAGGCGACGGGCATCATCGCAAGCACGGTTACCGGATTTTTGCATCCTGATCAGCCGTGCATCGTGTTAAACGAGAGCGATGGCAAGATCAAGATCTCTGCCAGAGCCACGAAATCTCTGATTGCGCGTGGTCTCGATCTTGCAGAGGTGCTCAGGATCGCATCAAAATCCGTTGGCGGTAGAGGCGGTGGGCACAGCATAGCAGCAGGTGCTGCGATTCCAAAGGATGCTGCGCAAGCGTTCATCACGATTGCGGACTCGATCGTTGGTGAACAGTTGGAAGGTGAATCACAATGATTCTCTCAAAAAATGAGATCAACGAGTTGATGCGGCTTGATCCTCCGCTCGTTTGTAATATGATTGATCCTGATACCCAGATACAGGTGAATGGCTGCGAACTCACTGTCGATCGTGTTTTTGCGTTCAGGGATCAGGGCTCGATCGCATTTGCTAACAGCGAACGGGTATTACCGGAATGCACTGAACTTGCATTCGATGACCGCGGATGGATCGATCTGCCCGCGGGCAGCTACAAGATCGTTTCCAGTGAGATCGTACACATCCCAAAGGATATGATTGCAATCGCAAGATCGAGATCAAGTCTCCTGAGATGCGGGGCAGATGTGGAGACCGCGGTGTGGGATGCCGGATATGAGGGCAGAAGCGAGTGCTTGCTTATTGTGTTCAATGAATATGGGTTCAGGCTGAAGCGTGGTGCGCGCGTTGTGCAGCTGCTCTTTATGAGGCTTTCGAGCGGTACTGAGGGGTACGATGGGGCGTATCAGGGATATCTGGTGTGAGAACAGCAGATATCCCCATCTGTGAGATATTTCTGTTCTTGCGCGAATCACCCACGCACCGACTCGACCAGACGTTCCGGATTCGTCCTGACCGCAGCTACAGAGTCGCGCTCAGATAGTCCGGAACCCATCGCCACCTTCATCGCCATATCATCGGTGATCAGATCGTCTGGTGCGTGCGTATCCGTGTTCACGATCAAACCGCACCCGATCTCATGCGCAATCCGTGCAACATGCCCGTTTGTCAGACTATGTCCTGCTCTTGATGTGATCTCGAGTAGTATGCCATTTTCGCGTGCTAATTCCGCTTCGTCCGCAGTGATTAATCCCGGATGCGCCAGAATGTCGATGTCGGCCTGGAGTGCAGCGGCATTCGTTCCCGGAGCCACAGGTTCTACTATGGTTTCGCCATGCACAACGATGATAGCTGCACCGAGCGATCTTGCCTTATCCGCAAGCGACGCGATCTTTTCCGGTGGAACATGCGTCAGTTCCACGCCAGAAAGGACTCTGATTCCCGTAGTATCGTCCGAAATTTTTTCCATCGCACCCAGAACAAACTCGATATTCGTGAAATCGACATGGTCTGTGATCGCAATCGTGGAATAACCATGTACCACTGCGCGGCGGGCGAGTTCGCTCGGTATCAGTTCACCATCGCTGAATATGGAATGGGTATGCAGGTCAATCATCACAGATATATGAGATACGAAACCTATAAGTAGTTCTCCATACGTAGATCAATGTATAGAAAACATTATGAATGGAATAAAACGACTGGTTCTCGATGTTTTGAAGCTCCATGATCCGACCATTATTGTGATAGCAGATGCGGTCGGACAGCTGGATGGCGTGGATGGTGTGAACATCAGTCTGTATGAGGTTGATCAGCAGACAGAGAACGTCAAGATCACCGTCGAAGGGGATAGGCTCAATTTCGACCTGGTTAAGAGAACAATCGAGGATTTTGGTGCAGCAATCCACAGCATCGATGAGGTCGTATCTGGTAAGCGTATCGTCGAGGAAGAGGAGACCCTGCTGGAACGGACATAAGACGTAAGATTATCTAACCAGAGGATCTTATTTCCTTTATCCTCGAAGCTATCTCACGTAGAATCGAAGATTTTGGAGTATCTATTTTTTTTATGAGCACTCTCCCGCGCTTCCCCCACCATGATGCCGGATATGCCTTGGTCTGTTCAATAACAGGATCAAGATCGAGCATTCTGGCTGCTGCAGCGATTTCATCGAGTGTTGGCGATTTTACAGCATTGCGTCTTGTGACCCTTCGTCCATCATTTCTTGATGCGGTGCCATCGAAGTAGATGGGCCAGATAACGATCTTGTCTGTTTTCGGCATTTTAATCCCGCCTCCCGGATTCGAACCGGGGACATCACGGTATCTGCGCGGTAATGTGTGCTATTGCACATGATCATACTACAGCCGCGCACTCTGCCAGGCTGAGTTAAGGCGGGTTAGTTAAACAATGGTATGCGGTATTTATCAAGGTTTTGTTTGTGCTGCTATCAAACTCATTCGGGTAAGCGAATACTTCGTAGATGTCAGATTTGGCATAAAATAGCCAGAGCATATCATCAGGATCGTTTATTGATGGGCTGATGACCGATATCTTTTTCTCATGCGGTGCAGAATAGATTTATAGGCATTTCAATCCATGCAGACTATAATGTGGATACACGGTGATATTCATGAAAACATTTGAAAAATTGATACGTGATGTGATGACACGTGGAGTGGTAACGGTATCTGCGGACACATCGGTCAGGGAGATTGCAGAGATAATGACCGACCGCCATTTATCCGGAGTGGTGGTGATCGCTGCATACGGAGATGTGCTTGGGTTCATATCAGAGCTGGATGTTGTTAAGGTGCTGGACAAACCAGATCTCAGAGCGATGACTGCAGAGGATATCATGTCTTCACGACTGATCGCTGTTGCGCCGGATGCCACCCTGAGGCAGGCGGCAAGAATCATGAACGAGGGAAATATCCACAGGCTGCTGATATTGTCGGAGAAGGGTGCTGGTGCATTGCAACGACCGGTTGGGATATTGAGTGCGAGTGATATCGTACGAGAGGTTGCAAGAGCAGGATAATCGTTACCAAACCCTCACAATCCACCCGCATCCCACTTCCTCACCAGTTCCTGCGACCATTCGCCATCGCACACGATCATCTCACCCTGGATCCATTGAGGTAAATACTGGCGCACACCCAATCCTCCGGGATGCGCAAATCTCGAATCACAGAGCACCAGAACCCCGGTATCATCTGCTGACCTGTGCACCCTGCCAAGCGCCTGAAGCGCCTTGTTTATCGCCGGAAGTGTGTATGCGATGA
Source organism: Methanobacteriota archaeon (assembly GCA_034659235.1). Classification (GTDB taxonomy): domain Archaea; phylum Halobacteriota; class Methanosarcinia; order Methanosarcinales; family Methanogasteraceae; genus Methanogaster_B. Next base: position 2,881 of record JAYEGV010000123.1, on the reverse strand, counting down.
AGATTCCTTTTTCTTTTCCATACATTCTCTGGTAGTACGAATTTATGAGTTTCTGCACCTCTGAAAATGCTGCCAGTGGAAATCCAACAACAATAGCGCCTTTCAATGCCTCGCCATAATAATCGATTCCTTCACTCATCTTTCCACCGCATACCGCCAGCAAAACTCCTTTTTGCTCGCTGCTTCCGGATTCAAAGAACTTTTTCAGGATATCTGGAACCTCTCCTGACTCTTTTGGCTCGGTATACAATTTCTTACCGGATTCGTAAGACGTTTCCTCGCAATAATCAAGATACTGTTCCATCATGGAATAGGATGTGAAATAAATAGCAACATTGCCTGATACTTCCTTTATCAGAGCGGATATATGCAGTTCTATCTCTCTTCGATTACCAACATCGTTTCTGTATGAAGACTGGGTGGTTGCATCCTTTGCTCCAAGTACCAGCCGTTTCTCCTCTGGGAACTGGTTTGGAATGATTAATATCTCTGTTCTTCCATTCCTCCCGAAATAATACAGTTCATAAGCCTCTGCAGGCGACAGAGTTCCTGATATTAAGATGGTAGCATGAACCATATCAGCGATGCCTGATATGATCGGACTCGGATCAAGACTGCGGATCTCGAGTGCCAGCCATCGATCTTCCTTCATCGATTTCACAGGGAGATATGAGGAATCATTTCTTGAAAGATGAGCCATGAATAGAAATTCGGCAACACGCTCAAGAAAAGCCTCTGCTGACTCAGAAGACTTCTGTTTTCGCTTTTTGATATCCTGTGCAAGTTTTAACAAATCAGCCATGGTCTGCTCATCATCCCTTGCGAGCCCGCCGCCTGAATATATAAAGTCTGCGAACATCCCGGGATCAAACCATGACTCCTCCTGCTTTTTATTCTGCCAGCGATCAAGAGTTTTCTCCATATACTTCTTTATTCTCGAAAGAACATCTTTTGCAGATCGAACTTCGCCTTTATCCCCTGAAAATTGATTTACTTCAGAAACCGCCTTATCGATGGTGTGCATTGTAATGACATCGCTGTTGATATTTCTGACGGTATCCCCAAGATTGTGTGCCTCATCGATGAGCAGAATCGTATTCTCCGGATTTATCTCGAGCCAGTCAAAGAGAGCATCCCGCATCGTATCATCAAATACGTGGTTATAATTTAAAATAATGATATCAGCATTCTTCGCGCTGATCGCCATCACCTCATAGGGGCATGTGCGTACACATCGCTCCTGCAGTTGTTCCGGATACAGAATCTCCTGGATGATTGCCTCACTGTCTTTTATCGCCTGCTTTGATGGTCTGAACTTCTTTGATCCCTCGATGGTGTATGCTTCCCTGGAAAATAGATAATACGGGCAGAAAGTGCGGTATCCGGGATTTTCATCCTTCATCGCCGCTTCAATCGCCGGATCAGTCAGTGGATCATAGACATTGTACTCCTGTACGGTTCGATTGTTCTTTTTGATCTTCTCATCCAGTTTCGATTCAAGAAGATCCATCGTGAATATCTTCAAGAGATCGCATCCTGCGTAGACATTCTCAAATTCCCTGGATAGTTTACACATTTTGTGCTTTCCAACCAGATATGCGACTCTTGGAGCGTGTTCGGTCTGCTCTCTGATCTTTTTGATCTCATCGAGATACACTCCAATCTGGCTTACGGTTCGAAGCACGACAACGATCTTATTTCTGCCCCTGTTGGCAAGGAGCGATGCAATGATACTGGTCTTTCCACTCCCTGTTGGGGCATCGACCATCAGAACTCTGTGCTCGCCTGCGCATGCGATCTCCTGCACCTTATCGAGCATCGAATCCTGATACGGACGAAATCTAGGGTATGGAAACCAGTCTGTGTAGTTTCGGGTCATTTTTGATGGTACTGCTTCTTAACAGGAACATCCATCATATAGTTAATCCATCGTCTGAAACTTCACTTTGATTTGCGCTCCTTTCTCTCGCACGGATGCACCCCTGTCGTGCAGAAATCTTCAAAATGTTCAAGCCACTGAGGATATTCCGGCGCGGTCTTTACAAAATTAACCAGATTTTTAATCTGTTTCGTCGTTATTTCATTCAGTTCATGCTCCATTGTGCATGCATCTTTCTCTGCAATCTTTTCAGGCACGCTTATGATCCTCAGAAAGCTCTTTATGGTCTCATGTCGATCTTTTATAATTGATGCGATCTCTCTGCCTTTTTCGGTCAGTGTCACGCCATCGTATCTCTTATATATTACAAAACGATTTTTATCAAGTTTCTTTACCATTTCGATGACGCTTGGCGGCTTAACATCCAGAGTGATTGCTATATCCTTTATTTTGGCATATCCTTTCTCTTCTGTTACGTTGAGGACTGCCTCAAGGTAATCCTCTGCTTTTCGAGATAGCATGATCGATAGTATATTAGGGCAACCTACAATTTTAATCTTTCCGCTTGAAGAGTCATGAAATCTAAGAGATGAATCGCAAGCAAGAGCATTGCGTCAGAAATTCGATCACCGCCAGAAGAGTGGATCTATTCATATCCAGCTCTCTGGCGAATGTATCGATGTTGTTCCCGTTTCCGATTCCTGATAGAACCTCTGTCATCCGGGTCATGTCGTTCTGATCTTACCCTTCACCTGAATTCCTCTGGTAGATGTAGTATATCACAACAAGCGAGAACGGCAGCAGTATCACTGCTGGCGCATAAGGCGGCGCATACATCTCGAGGAATCCGGAAAGTGTGTTGAACCATGGCCCCTCCTCGCCGCCGGGTATCGATTCCGTGATCATCGCAAAGATGTCGCACCCTGCCATGATCCAGATCATGATGCTTCCCATAACAATCTTTGCGAACTGGTGGATATCCCCAAAGTTTCTGATGCCTGA
>JAYEGV010000122.1:0-1898 GCA_034659235.1 Methanobacteriota archaeon | reverse complement strand
TTCGCATCGCTCCACCGTTTCAGGGAGGGCGTTCTTGCATCAAAATCATCGCTTAAGCTCGATGAACAATACTCAGTTGTATCCGTGCATATCCTGCTTGCAGTGATTTAAGTCCGTAGACCGGTGCCTATTCACGAGACCGTGACGAGGGTCATGGCGACATGGAGGCATCAGGGCAAAAACATCTTCTGAATATCGCCGTTCGAGGTTAAGTGGCTAAACACCCAACGAAATGATTAATAAAGGCAGGATTAGAATATAACGCAAGAGGAAGTATAGAGATAAAAAGATGAGCAGTGTCATATCCAAAGGTGCGGATGCGCTTGTTAGAGGAAAAATTTATTCCACAAAGAATAAACTTTTCGAAGATGCGCTAAAAACTTTTTTCGAGTTCAGAAAAGATATGCGGATAGCTGCAGTGGTGGAACTATATAAAACTGATGAAATGTCTCTCTCAAAAGCAGCTGAATTAGCAGGAGTCAGTACAGAGGAGATGAAGGATCATCTGGCAAAGGCTGGTGTGAGGCTAAGGAGAGGCTTTTCAAAGGATAAGGGAAAAGAACTGGCTATGCTGATCAGATGATACTCATTGATACCTGTATCCTGAGTTCGTTGGCTAAGATAGACAGATTAAGTTTGTTAAATATATTTTTCAAAAATTATTATTGTTATATCACTCCTGCCATATTAAGTGAATTGAACACAAACAAGGTTGCAGGGTTTAAATTTGTTGAGAAGATAAGAAGAACTGATAAGTTTCAGGGATACAAAGAATAAAGTTTGCATCCTATCACCTAAATCAAAAGAGATTGAACTGGCTTATACACTCCAAGGGAGGTATAAACTGAGTCTTACTGACTGTGAATGTATTGTTTTCTGGCGAAATCGAGAAATGCCATCCTGCTGACAGATGATACCTACATCGGCAAGGTTGCATCCGAAGAAGGGGTTAAAAATGTATATGATCTGAAGGGCGTGTTAGAAGCAAACATAATTGAGGGGGGAATTGAGAATCGAAAAGAATTGGAAGAGATTATTGTGAGTTTGAAACAAAAAGATTATTATTTGTTTTCTGAAGATGATTTGAGAGAGCTTTTCTCGTATTTCTCGTAAATATGACCATAAACTAAAAACCACAACCTGTTGAACATTTATCAGCGATAGATAAAACTACAAACCTTCTGCATATCCAGCGCTCACACTTACCCCCACTCCTCTGCTCCGTTAAGTATCCGAGATACACAAAAAACAGTAGCACAAACCACACCGCAGACTTCATGATCCACTCTGTTAGCGAAAACATTCCAGCACCGCCGCCTCCACCTACTGTGAGAAATTCTTTCATTCCCTGCATAATCCTCCCGGTAAACTCACCGCCTGTCGGGTTGCTGCCGCCTCCGGTTCCTCTGGGTTCGGTCACATCACTACACTCATCACGAACACGTACTTTGCACCCTCTGCGGCGTCTATATACCATAAACTCACCCCAATCGACGCAGTGGGACAACTCTTACTTTACTCTCTGTCACAACAACGAAATTCCGCTCAAATCTCATTCCGGATTCTAAAAGAGTCCATTTCAGCATCTTAAAAATGTAACCCGGAGATCTCAAGGGGATTCTAAGCAGAATAACTCCAAATGGAATACCAACCATCCTTCTGAATACCAGATAACCAAAATCCTTATCGAAAGTGATGATGATCAACCGCTGCTCGGATGAGATCTCTATAATCTTCTCATCGTTCAGACCACGAAATTCTTCCAAAACCGAAATTATTTCGACTCCCAATTCACGAAGTCGTTTTATCACCGCGTAAGGTATGTTTTCGTCCGCCAGAAACCTCACGCTATTACCTTCTGCGATATGGGATATACATGCTCTTCCTTCAGAAGATCG
>JAYEGV010000121.1:0-1902 GCA_034659235.1 Methanobacteriota archaeon | reverse complement strand
AAAAAACTTGAAGTGTCACCCAACGGAAAGGCTAAAAACAGATCAACTTCTCAAAGGTGAGTTGTTACGCGTAATCTTAACAGATTAACAATTAAATTTTTGGGACCAGGAATGCAAACGACCTCGCTGTGCGATCTGCTACCATAACGCATAATAGCAGGATATTACATCAGTAGTATCATGGACATTCCAATCCTGCGCATCATCGGAATTACGCTCGTTTTACTCTTATTCATACCGACATGCATCGGAAATGTGCATGAAGCAACCATCTTTTACCTTGAAGACGAGATCAAGACAGGGGATACCGTTGATCTGGAACAGGGGTATCGACTGGTGATCGATGAGATCCGGAAGAGTGATGCAGCGATCAGCATATTCGATGGCGGAAAAGAGGTCATGAACACCAGCATATCCGGAGATTACACATATCAAAAGGAGATCGACGGGATCGACTACGATATCATACGGATATCGGTGAATGCAACCGGCAATGTGGTCAGGATGGCAATCGAGCAGTACATCGATCCTGATAAGGAATTTGATTACCCGCTGATAAGTGACATAGCCATGAGTATCAGAAAAGGCGAACGAGAACCCCTGAAGGAAGGATATGAACTCGAAGCGACATCCATCATCGATAACAATGCCATTCTTACGCTGTACGAAGATGGTAAAATAGTCAAACAGGAGAAACTGAGCGAAAACGGCAGATTCATTCATGCAAAGAAGATTGATGGGCAGTACAACACCATCCTGATCGCAAAAGCAGATCGAGTTGAGAATGATTCGATACATATAAGCGGATTATCGCAGTTCAAAGAGCCCGAATCTACATGCAGTGACGAGAATGATGCATGGAACATCAAACTTGCGGAATCGACGATCTTCAGATATCTGCTGAGCGTTTGTGTATTTGCCGGCATGCTTGCATTGATCCTCTTTTTCATGGGACGCAGGTGATCTGCATGGATTATCTGATTCGGAAGGCTGTGGTGCAGGATGTGGAGCAGATGCATGAACTGGTCAATGGATATGCTAAGGATGGGATGATGCTTCCAAGATCATTAAGCGAGTTATACGATAATATCCGGGATTTTACGGTCTCTGTGACCGGCGATCAACTACTCGGATGCTGCGCCCTGCATGTGTGCTGGGATAATCTTGCAGAGGTCGCATCCTTTGCTGTGCGGCAGGATGCGCATCATAGAGGGGTCGGATCAAAGCTTTTGCATGCATCAGTGGATGAGGCGCAGGAACTTGGAATCGACACGATATTCACACTTACGAGGGTACCTGACTACTTCCGGAAGTATGGATTTGCGGAGGTGGATAAAAAGACGCTTCCGCACAAGGTATGGAGCGACTGCATCAAATGTCCGAAATTTCCTGATTGCGATGAGATTGCGATGGTGAAAAAATTATAATTTTACGTATAAGTTATATGCTTCCTCATCTCAACTGCTCGATCATATCCCTGATTACACACAACTCTCGAATCACCCGATCTCTCGTCACTTCTACTGGATTTTCCTCCCGCTCATACTGTGCGATCAGTTTGTATACATAATCGAGTTCCGGTCTTGTTGATTGAAAATCAGGCTCATAATCTGACAATCCTTCGAGCGGGATTGCCACGATGTCGCCTTTCCTTGTTTCTTCCGGAATTCCATTTACCACCAGAAGATAGGAATATTTATCGAATCCAAACCTTCTTGCAATGTTTCTGGAGGAATCGGATACCTGCTGTGCGCGTTTCGCACTCATCTTCCTGTAAGCGTTGACCGAGTCCTTATACTCGATAAAGAGCATCGACTCATTATTCCAGAGCATAGCATCGTATTCGATGGGCTGTGCAAACTTCCGGTGCACCAGTACATTGAACATTGCCCCGCTGCACCA
>JAYEGV010000120.1:0-10209 GCA_034659235.1 Methanobacteriota archaeon | reverse complement strand
GTTAAAACTGATCCCAATTAACAATAAATCCGTGTTAATCCGTGTTAATCCGTGTCTGAAAAAACTTGAAGTGTCACCCAACGGAAAGGCTAAAAACAGATCAACTTCTCAAAGGTGAGTTGTTACCCTTAAGTTTAACCGCAGAGTACGCGGAGAACGAGAGAGACATCAGAAAACCCAGCGAGGATTGGAACAGTCTTAAAACTCTGCGATCTCCGCGGTGATAAATCACTGGATTTTTAGACAGTGCCTGAGAGGGATAACATGAACAGCAACTCAAACCCTGTGTTGCAGCATCTGCTTGATTCCGGAACGAAGCGCAGGCACGAATGTGTCAGTCCTTCCGATCAGCGAAACAGCGATTCCGAGTTCATGGACGCGCTGAGCAAAACTTCTGCTCGTATATGCCCCGATCATCGTATCAACAAGATCCGTCTGCGTGAATATCGGGAGATACAGAATCCGCACACCCTTTCTGACCATCCGTCTCATATATACCAGACTCGCCTCCTGTATGCCGATATCATCGAGCAGCACACCAGTACCGGTATCAGGCGGCATACTTGTGAGAATGATCAGTTGCCGCTCCCCGGACATGATATCCCAGCTCATGCGCAGCAACTCCGCCAGTGCGAGATCAAGTCTGCAACATCCGGAGCCATCTGCTGCAAGCAATGCGCTGTGATCGATGTCGCTATGAACATCGACATCCGATCCGAACGTGATGAACAATCTGGTCTCTGCATCGCGAATTCCTTCAAGCAGCGCGATTGCAGCGATCTTTGCAAGGATCAACGGCGCACTATCCGGACGTATATCCTGCTCAAGCATCTCGGATCTTGCCCATGCTGTCATAGAATCCGAATTGTCGAAGAGGATCGCAAGGTGCAGTGCTGGAGTACTTCTTGCTCTCATCCTTCCGATGACCGCATCCATCTGCCTTCCACGAGTGCAGAACTCCGCTTGCGTCCTGTGAATAGCGATGATCCCTGTACCATCATACTCCCGGTACGCCATCTCTTCGAACGTTGGAGAAACATAATAATCTCTTTTGAGCACATCGTTGCTTATCTGTCTGCAATTGTCGATTATTCTCTGATAAATCCTGCGGTTGTTATCTTCCGGAAATTGTGCACAGTACGATGCTGTATCAGAAACGATATCCATGATGCCTCACAGCATGTCCCCGGTCGAGATCACCAGTTCATGCACCCTGCGTATGGAATGCGGGTCTGTCTCATCCGCAATGATCGTGCCCTGATGAAACGCCGCATCCATGAATGCGCTTACACGATCCGAGCCCTGTTTCATAGAAAGTTCGCAGTACCGAGCCATCCGGATGACCCCGTCGGTGGATAATCCCTGTGGAAGACCACGATCCTTCTTCCAGATTGCTCTGGTCTCATCCGCAAATGTGAGTATGGCATCCATCACCTGACAGTCGAGATCAGGTGTGATCGTTGCAAGCAGTGATCGTTCGGTAGAATTGGTTGGATAGCCGATGTCGATTGGGACGAATCTTCTTTTCAGCGCGTCGCCGAGCCGGTATGTCCCTTCATCTCCAAAGTTTGCGGTTGCGATCAGTACCCAGCCATCAGGCTTTATTATGGTCTCCTCTTTGTATTCAAGTGAGAGTGTGCCAAGCGAGAGCAGCAGAAAGAGACCTGAGTATGCAGAACTCGGCGCGCGCGTGAACTCATCGATCAACAGGTTCTTGTGATCCAGAATCGCCCGCGTAACGATGCCATGTTTGTATATAAATCGTTCAGCGAGTTCTGAATTGCCTGACATCGAGAGCGGGTGAAAACCGCCGATGATCTGGTACTCACTCATCCCTTCGGTGCCCTCGATCTTATAGAATGTATCGCTTCCTCCGCCAAGTGACGCTAGAATATGCTCTGCAATCGTTGTTTTCCCGTTACCAGGAGGACCGTACAGCATGATCGGATAGCCGAGATCGATATATCGCAGCGCCCGTATGATGGTATCATCATGACCCTTGATCTTGCAGGTTTCAAGAATGTTGAGATAATCGTCTGTTGTCAGCATTTATTTGAATGTAAACTCCACATTTCCCTCTATCTTGTGCAGAAGTTTTTCCGCATCGTTTTTTGATCCATATTCATACTTTGAAACGAGTAGATCCAGTTCACTCCTGAATTTGCCAAGTTTTTGTACACAGGTTAACCTGTTTAATTTCCCCTTCTTAAATTCGCTCTGGAAGTTCTTCATCTCTTTTATGATATGTTCATAAGGATTTTTCTCCTCCTCTTCCTCTGCTTCCGCTATCGATCTCTGATACACAACTTCGCCGTCCTCTGTGATCTCCTTTTCGATATCGAATGCATTCAATACCAGATGGTCTGCAAAGAATACGATCATGACGAAGACAACATTCGATAAGAGATAATACCAGCAGATCTGAAGAAGAGCTCCGCTGAACATCGAGATAAAGACACATACTTCGCTGAGTTTGTCGATGTTTGGGTGTTGGCTGATCTCAACTGCTGAAGCAAGTATAACAAATACCGAAAGTGTTAAAAATACTGTTTTTACGGTCGCATAGAATCGATTGACCGCGGAGAATCTGAGATTTCTCGCAGTACCTGAAAGTAGATAACCCCACAGCAATGGTATCAGCGAGCAGAGAGCGATTGTTAGCAGCAGCATATCCGGTTTCCCGCCAACATAGTCCAGATTCCATGTTCTCGTGACATTGTACACCATGATGGCAAATCCCATTCCTGCAAACCCGTATCCGTATCTCGGCGAGTCTACGATTGCGATCAGGATAACGATGGCATTTGCCATGGCGAAGATGGCTGTGGGGAGGAACTGGAATGAGTCGAAGATAATACCTGTCTGTGTGAGGTTTGTTGCAGCACCTACAGCCCAGTAAGCAGAAAAACCAAGAAACATGTATGCAGCAAACTTGATCGCGCGGTTCGGAAGCATATATATAACCGGTACGGATAGCGCTGTTAACACCATCAGTGTGAATAGAATTATAAATCCGGACGTTCCCACGCAGGTCGGCGATACATAGATGTTTGTGATTCCGATCAACACCGCGCATAGCAGAGCGATGTTTCCATTGATCGATGTCTGATTAGCCAATGACGATCCCTCCCATTATACCCTATATGAAATTATAGCTTGGGGATTAAATACCTTACTGTTGCTTCTCCAGCAGATCAGGTACTTCGATCCTTTCGTGTATCAGATCGTCATACGTCCGGTACGCAGCGATAAGAACGCCCATCAGCATCGGCGCGAGGAAGAAACCAGCGATACCGGCAACGAATGCACCGCCAATAAACATCAGCATCATCAACAGCGGATGGGTGTATGATTTTACGCCAATGATATACGGACGGAGCACCAGTTCTGCCGGACCATAGATTACGATCGAGGCTAAGACGTAGAATGTGATCGCATCCCACAGCCCGTACGTAAAATATCTGCCTATCGAAATCGGAACCAAAATCATCCAGCCGGCAAATATGGGGATCAGTGATGCAAGGAAGACGAGTGATGCCATCGCAAGGATATGCGGAACCCCAAAGAAATAGAATACGAATATCGAGATCATGCTGACAACGATTGCAACATAGAGATTGCCGATAAATATTCCTGCTAATATCCGATCTGCATGTCCGATGAATGTATCGATGATTGTGTTATTTGTTTGTGTTTGCGGAAGCAGATTCTTGAGGAGTATCACCAATCGATCACCTTCCAGTAACAGAAAGAAGCAGACGAATATCGAGATGATAAAATTGATTGCAAGCACAGCGATCCTTTGCGCATATTCAAATGCGGGAATCTGTCCGATGATTCCGATGATCGAGGATGTGATATTCTCGATCGTTCTTGAGATGTCTGCATATATGAATTCAGGAATGTCCAGCTCCTCAATCGTTCCTGTAAATGATGTTATGATCTCCGAATGGTGTTCGATCGCCCAGATGATCTGATTTACAATTTCAATCGCTCCAATTCCAACTATAAACACGATAGGAGCAATGACACAAGCTGTTGCAATGAATGGGGCAAATCTCGTGTATTTTGACAATTTATTGTTGATCGGTCTTCCAACATACGCAAACACCACACCAAGAACGATACCATCCAGAAGCGGAAGTACAATGTATACGATCGCTAAAAAAAGAATCGAAATACCTGCTACGATTGCGATTATCCACTTGTGTTCGATGAGTTTTGATATGCCGTCTGTTTCCATGATGCTATTACATAAGGATTTTTGATACTTATATAATTATATCGTATATTTGACCCCCACTCGGTCACTTAATGCCGGTTATCTACTCATCTCTCATTCATATACAGGAACTACCCGTTCCATCCTGGTACCGCGGACGATGATAACCGAGCACGGCGCAGTGGATACAACCTTCTCTGAGACGCTCCCCATCAGTAATTTCGAAACCATTCTCTTTCCTGTATACCCCATCACCACCAGATCGATGCCCTCGTCCCGTATGATCTTTAAGATTTCCGGTGCAGGCTTGCCATCACGCATCACGATCCTTGCATCGACACCTTTTACGTCCGCAATCTCCTTGACCCGTTCTGCGATTTTGGCGGACTCGTCGAGCATACGCTGGTGCGTCTTTTGCATCATCGATTTTGAAAGTTTGATTACATCACCATAACGTCTGCCTGCGCCAACACCACCAGCGGTAACCACCCGCGTCTCAACGACATGACTCGTATCAACGATGTTGCAGCAAGCGACACTGGCACCAAATCGCTTTGCGATACTTAAGCCCGATTGTGCTGCATACTCCGCACTCTCTGAGCCGTCTGTCGGGATTAGGATGTTATTGTAACCTTCGGTTGGTATATCGCCCCGTACCAGCATGACATGACACTCAGCGCCGCGGAGTACACGACTGGCAACCGCGCCGATATAAGGGGAGCGAGAGATTCCTGTCGCACCCATAAAGATCACACTGGCATCAATCTCGGATGCTTCATGGATTATCTCATCGAATGGATATCCAACCAGCACCTTTGCCGATTTCACGGTAACGTTATTTTCTGCTGCAATCTCCTTAGCCCGATCGAGGTAAGCTTCCCCGGCTGCTTCCATGCTTTCGATGATCTCTGGCTCCTTATATACACTGGAATCCACCACATGAACGATCGTCAGTTCTGCACCATATATCTCGGTGAATCGCGCGGCATGGACGACCGCGGCGTCCGACTGGACTGAACCGTCAACCGGTACCAGATATTGGAATTTTGCCATATTCAAGCTCCTTTCACGGCATATACTCGCTCAGCACGGGCACTCTTCACAACGAAGACCGAACACGGCGCGGTTCGCGCAACCTTCTCGGATACGCTTCCAAGTACCCATCGAGAGACTCTGCCCTTTCCTGTATACCCGATCACCACGAGATCAATGTTCTTGGTATCGATCACTTTTAGTATCTCAACCGCTGGTTTTCCCTCCCATATCAGGGTCTTTGCTTCGATGCCTTTGGATCTGCCGATTGCCACCACATCACTTGTGATTCGCTCTGCCTCTGCCATATCCTTCTTGCTGCCAGTGCGTATCATAGAACAGACCATCAGATCTGAGTCGTATCTGTGTGCAATGCTTGTAGCGAATATCGCAGCATATTCAGCATCAATCGAACCGTCTGATGGAATCAAAACATTCCTGTAAAACTCATCGTTCTCAAGTTTATCCCGCACCAGCAGTATGTGGCACCGTGCGCCTCTCAGCACGCGCTCAGCAGTGCTTCCGATGGTTTCGCCTTCAACGCGATCAGCACCACAAGCGCCAATGATGACCAGGCTGGCATCGATCCTTTTCTGTTCTCTTATAATCTCGTTGTATGGCGATCCGGAAAGAACTGCTGCTTCGAGAATACTAACTCCACGATCCTTGCATTGATCACGCACAGCATCTACGAGCGACTGCCCGATCGCTGTCTGCTCCTCGATCTCCTTCGCGTCCTTATATACTCTGGTATCCACCACATAGATCGGTGAAATCTCAGCATTGTACATCTCTGCCATTCGTATGGCATGCTTGATGGCTACTCTGGAATAATCAGAACCATCAACCGGTAACAGGAATTGAAATTTTACCATAAGCGATCCCTCGATATTTTGTTATAAATTATTTCATAACACTTAAGTTTATTTCCCAATGGAAATTAAAAATAGTAATGGTTGAATATTTCAACCATCACAACTGCTTGTCCGTGTACGGGTTCTGCGGCACCTCAAGATCGAGCCCCATCGCTTCCGCAAGAATCTCCTGCTGATCCTTGAATATGATCTTCGTGTCCATTGCATTGATACCGTCCATGATGTTCCGCCTGCAGAACGGACAGGTGCATGTTATGATATCAGCATCCACGGCTTCAGCATCCTGAACTCTCTTCTGAGCCATCTTCAGCGCAAGATCAGAGACGCCTGCCTTGATTCCACCGCCTGCTCCGCAGCACCGCTGCAGTTCCCGCGATCTCGCCATCTCGGCGAATTCCGCGCCAGGAACCATATCGTAGATCCTTCTTGGCGCATCATAGACTCCGCAATGCCTTCCTGTGTGGCAGGAATCGTGGAATGTTACTCGCTTCTTCAGCGGGTTCTTCCAGTCGAAGTCGCTCTCACTGAGAGTTCCGTCATCCAGCAATCTGTCCATGTACTCACTGATTGCAAGAATTTCGAACGGGAGCTCTCCGCCCTCATAGAACTTGGGCCAATCGATCCTGCTGGTCCGGTGGCATCCTGCACATGCATAGATGACAGTCTTCACACCCTTATCGATCATCGCATTGACGTTGTGGTTCACAAACTCCTTTGCAAGATCGAGCTGACCGGTTCTGATCAGAACAGAGACGCAGCACCATTCCTCAGGTCCGAGCATCGTGAACGGGATGTTTAATGCATTCAGCACTCTTGTGGTTGCAACACCCACCCGCTGCATCCGAAATGCTGCGGTACATCCTGTAAAGTATGCGACATCAGCCTTATCCTTGATCTCGACATCCTCAGGAACCCAGCAGAGACGATCCTCCTGATCAGCCTTAAACACATTGTGTGATGCGAGAAGATCCACAAAACCAGCCTGCTTGCCATAAGGTCCACGATTATTCTTCACCATATTCGCGCGCATCGACTCCCAGAGTTCAACCGTATTCAGTGATGCCTCGCATACCGTTGAACAGATTCCACAGGTCGTGCAGTGGTACAGTTCATCCCTGAACTTCAAGACATCACTCTCTGGTATCGCTCTCGGACCGAAGATATTCGCGCGGAGACCATAACCCTTGTTAAACATCTCCCGCATGACAGTGATCTTGTCCTTCGGCGAAAATTCCATCTTCTGCTTGTCGGTCATGCCTTCTCTGCCTTCAGGAGTGAAAGTCTCCTCCTCTATCTCCTCGAGCACAGGACACCAGTTCAGACACTCGCCGCACCTGGTACAGGCATCGATCTCCATCAGCTGTGAAGTTGTGAAGCGCTCGGTTGTCACTGATGGTTCTCTTCTCGCCATCACTCACCACCTCCATGTGCAAGGATGGAGAGCGGCGTTGCGATGATGTGGATGTACTTGGTAAACGGTATCATCATGACGCAGAACAGGAGCGAGATCACCACATGGAAGAGCGCTGCTGGCGGTGCTGCTGTATTACTGATCCCCAGACTCCAGAAATCAGTAATTGCAGTTGCATATTCAGTGCCATGATACCTGATGCCCTCCGAGATGAATCCTGTGATTGCGATGATGAACAGTCCGCCTGTCAGGACTACATCATAGAATGTGGTACCCTCTCGAACCTCTGTAATAAACAGCCTTCTTGCGATCGCGATCAGCACACCTATGAGGAGCAGGTAGCCGAACACCTCATTCAACGCCATGACAGTCGGGAAGCTCTCGACGATAGGATGCATCTCAGCCTCCTGGAACGCTATCCCGCCCTTGTGGAGGAGTTCCACCACAAATATCCCTATCGAGAACAGGAACATCATGATCCAGCCCCAGAAGATCGTTATATGCATGACCCATCTGACGATGCTTCTCCGAAGTATGCGCCGCTGCAACAGGATGTCCATCACGAGTGTCGTGATCACGCCCTGCTCATGCTCCTTGCTGAAGATCTGGGACAATAGCAGTTTCAGGAACGCTACGATGCTGCCACCCTGACCGGGTTTTCCGTATCCTGCGGATCCGAGCCCCCATTTCTTCATCTGAAACAGGATGCCACCGATAAGAACTATGACCGTCGCAAATCCTGCAACTACCGTAATTCCAAAAGATAGATTGCTGTAATATTCCATATTTAGCCTCCTTTATTCTTATTGATCAAAGGTTATCACCTTTATGTTCGATTCATTGATATTATCATATTTAAATGTTATCGATGCCGCAAGCCCGTTCCTTAAGAGACTGTTCGAAAATGTACCAATGGACTTTTTCAACAACGAGATTGCGAAAAGATCAACACATAAACTTCGTGTAAATGACTTCACCGTTAATTTAAAGTTTTGATGGAATGATCGTTGATCGGCAGCAAATCTAATAATGTCCAATCCGCTTTCCAGTAAGTTCACGCCGCTTCTTCTCGATGAAACTGTATACTGACGAATGCGGCATGCCATCGATCAGCATTCCGATTGCGGTCTTTGCAACGTAAGCCTGCTCAGGATATCCGATGATTGCTGCAGTTTTCCCGTACACCGAGACGCTGGTATGGGTCACATTCTCGATCAATTCCCTTGTTTTTCCATTTTTTCCGATGATCCTGCCCCTGATGCGCTTTAATGTCTTTGGAGTGTTTGCTGGTATATCGATCTGTTCGAATATCAGAAGATCGTCGTCAAACAATTTGATCGCCCGCTCGGGACTGAAACCCCTACCGATCGCCTGAATGACCTCCATTGCTCGCATACCTCGTACCGGATCATCGGATGATAAAATCTGCACAGTACCTGATTCGCTATCAATATCCAGTGTCGCTGTTGAGAGTTCCTCGATTAACTGTTTGATGCTGCCTTTCGGACCGATCAGTGCACCGATCCGATCATGCGGGATTTTGATATACATTAACTGCCCAACTTTGCGCTGAGTTCACCAAGTCTTACGTATCTGATGGTCCCCAATCTCGATACATCTGCTTCGGGGATCGTCTCTGTCGTCGATTCTGACAGTTCTATGGGCGTGCCCATGTACACACGCAGTCTCGACATTGCGTCGCGCCCACGCATGCGCTTGTAGGGAAGCATACCGCGGATTGTCCGCTTCACGATATGATCCGCTCTCCTTGGAAAGTACGGACCTGCTATCGTCGATCCCCTGTCCACCGCCTCTTTGTACTCCCTGTAGGTGGTGGACTTGCCGCCTGATATCACGACACGTTCAGCATTGATGATCGCAATGGTATCGCCATTGAGCAATCTTGAGGCAATAACGCTCGCTAGCCTGCCAAGAATCAGCCCATCCGCATCAATAATTGTATTCATAACATCACCTGATTACCCGCACATTTGATCCTGCAGGATTTCTTGCTGCCAATTCCTCGATTGTTAGGCATTCTCCACCGGCATCCGCGATTTTTGACCGCGCACCCTCACTGAAACCAAAAGCACCCACCACCACGGGATGGTTTATATCACCTGCACCGAGCACCTTGCCAGGCACGACGATGTTTTCGCTCTCCGTAGTGTGCCGGTTGATGCGGCTGATATTCACCATTGCATAACTTCTTTTCGGGCATTCCAGATATTTTGCAATATCATTCCAGATTGGAGCACTATTCTCGCGTGATTTGGCTTTCAGAATCTGTATCAGCGACACAATCCGCGGATTTGTCTTTTTATATCTCGTTTTGCTCATTCAAAATCCTCCAAGACTCACATATAATTATGTTCGAACATTCGTGGTTCATGCGCCATTGGAATGTGAGTATCTGTAACTGTCATAGAAAAAGTTTGTGGAGAACTCTGGTTTATGTATATGTCTGTATGTACGTGTTTAGCTTCCCTCATCCTAACCACCGCTCCACCCTACATTTCTTCCGGATCAATCTAAAACACATTTTCGACCACAAAACTTCTATATCATGACCGCATTTCTCTCTCAAGAGGATGATGGATAAAGACGAGATCATCAGGCAACTTAAGCGTGAGAACGAGTCGCTTAAGGCATGCATAAAGGAACTCGAA
>JAYEGV010000119.1:0-1906 GCA_034659235.1 Methanobacteriota archaeon | reverse complement strand
TCAGCGATCGCTTTCGTCACAGAAATGCCATAGCCGTCCCTTGTCCCATCCCGATCCTTGCTCGTGAGCAGTATCTCGCCAGCGCCTGATGTTGACTCACAGGCTACCGCCCGGCAGCATCGATTTCATCTATGAATTTTACAAAACTGAGATCCTCTATTTTTCGATGAAATTTAACATCAGCCGTAATAAGTGTGAAATCGATCGTCTCTGCCAGTGCAGCGTAAAATGCATCATAAATCGTGACGTTGTGGGTAAACGCAAGATTTATTGCTGATTTTATAACCCCTCCTGTCGGCACAATGATGCTTATTCCTATATCATACAGGGAATCGACCGCCTCAATGACATCAGTTTCATCAAAATTCGGGTTATATCGTAAAGCATTGGAAACTTCGTAAAGCAGCAGGTCAGGAACAACAAGTTCGGTATATCCTCTAAAAATCGTCTCTTAATTTCAAGGCTACGTCAGTGTATTCTTCCTCCGAAAACCACTTGATTACCACAGAAGCATCTAAAACGTACATAATATTCACTTGCGCAAGTCCCGCCACTTTCTAATCTCTTCTGCACCGGACCAGTCTATTGATTTGCTCCTTAATCTATCCTGAACCGAAATTGCATGCTTAATCTGGCTCTTATCTCGCAGTCTTGCGCATGTCAGTACTTCCAGTCTCCTCTCAACTATTTCCAATGTATCCATTTCATCCTTAAATCTCTGCTTTTGCATTTAATAGCCTCTTGCTTTTCAGTTTTGTTTTTATTTTATTAGAATGATGGTGAGTTCACACTCTTATAGTTTGTGAACTACTTCATTCGATACCAGAGTGAAGTCCCAACGCTCTGTTTATACAGAGGATCAATCAACATATTGAGCGGCATGTGCGCAACATGTGTGGACGGCTGCTTATGAATGTGCAAGATCGGAGAGTCAGCATCCAGAGGGGCAGAGGTGCCCGTGCCCGCAGCCCTACGGACTAATCACCGCGGGCGCTGAGAAGGATTACCCGGTAGACCTTTCGTACTTCAACATCATGGGCACAGCGGTCGGGTCTTTCACCCCACCCCCTTCCCCCTCAGATACTCCTTGATCTCGCCCACTGTGTACGTCCCGTAGTGGAATATGCTCGCTGCAAGGCATGCATCCGCACCATTAACGAACGCCTCATAGATATGTTCCATCGTTCCGACCCCGCCTGATGCGATCACAGGAATATCCACGACTTCAGCGATCGCTTTTGTTACAGGGATGTCATAGCCGTCCTTTGTCCCATCCCGATCCTTGCTCGTGAGCAGTATCTCGCCAGCGCCCGAATCCTGCATCTTTCGTGCCCATTCGATAGCATCGATGCCGGTGAGCTCTTTGCCGCCGTATATAACAACATCATACCACGCGCTGCTCCCATCTTCGAGTTCGACCATCGTTTTTCCATCGCTCTCCTCGAACCTGCGCTTGCAGTCGATCGCAACGACAATTTTTTCAGATCCGAATGCATCTGCAACTTTCCTGATCAATTCCGGATTCTTGACTGCTGCGGTGTTGATTCCGACCTTATCTGCGCCTGCATCAAGCACCCGCTCGAAGTCGGAGAAGCTTTTGATTCCACCGCCAACGCAGAACGGGATCGTGACTTCCTCAGCAACCCTTCTGATCACATCAGTCATCGTGGCTCTGTCATCGGTCGAGGCTGAGATATCGAGAAAGACCAGTTCATCGGCTTTCTGCTCTACATACCGTCTGGCAAGTTCTGCGGGGTCGCCCGCGTATCGCAGGCTCTCAAATTCGATTCCTTTGACGACCACGGCTTTACCGCTCTCGTCAAAGGTCGTATCAAGACATGGGATTATTCGTTTTGTTGTCATCTTAAACACACCTGAATCATCTGTGATCTTCGATCTTCATTCT
>JAYEGV010000118.1:0-1914 GCA_034659235.1 Methanobacteriota archaeon | reverse complement strand
GAAAAAGCCAGCGCTGTCCAGCTTCTCTGCGATGGGGAGCATGTCATCGGTTCGCATTCTGGTTGCGATCAGGGATTGATGTGCATCCCGAAAAGTGGTATCGGTTATTGCTACTGGTGTCATTATATTATCTTATAACATTGACACCGCCCTATTAAAAATTTTGCAAGGTAAAAGCCATCAGGTATACTTTTATGTTTTCTTATGCTGCTATACTATACACGAGGAAATACGATGAAGAAGATATTAGTATACATTCTGATACTGTCCCTTGTGCCCCAGGCTGCTGGTTTTCCGCAGTACGCGTCGCAGGATGTGACCATACCGATGGAACTCCTCCATCTGAGCTACAATATCGGCGATGATACCGGGGTGGTAACAGAGATGATCGTATTCAGGAACGACGGGGCTACAAACTACTCGAGCGATCTATGCACTATACTTCCCGCGGATGCGCAGATCATGTATCTTCAGAAGATGGATATGACCAATGCCACGCCGACCCAGATCATGTATGACCTGGAAGGGGGAGTCTTGCGATGGAATGCATCGATCGAGCCGAATGCGACGCCAATATACTCGGTGATGTATGCCGTGCCAATCAACACCATCGGAACAGCGAAGTCGGGCGAGTTTGTAAAGAATATCGACCCGGCAGTTGTGAACTATCCGATCGGCAAATTCGTATTGAGAGTTTATACAGATGCCAGCATCGAATTCACGGATGAAACAAGGAATGCGATAGAATCTGATGAAACAAGTACGGAAGGGGACGGTAGCGTTCTCTATACATGGTCAGGACCTGTGTTCAAAGAACTGCATATCGAACTATCGCAGCCAGCGAACATGAGTAAGTCATCGAGCAGGGATAAATGGATCGTATATGGTCTCATCGCACTGTTAATCATCTCTGCGCTGCTCTACCCGATACTCCACGTCAGAAATACCAAGATGAGAGAGAAGGAAAGGGGAGCAGAGAAAGGCGGAAATAAACACACATCCCGCGACAGGGACGATGAGAATGATGAAGAGCAAAAAGAAGGCGAGTGGGAGGAGATAAACAGCATCGTCACAGAGGTCACCCAGACAGAGAAGGATCTGATGCGAAAGAAGAAAGCGATCCTTGCCGTGCTTAACAAACTGGAAGCGGATCGTGACGCTGGCGTGATTTCAGATGCCGATCACAAGCGGCTGTCATCGAAGTATGAGAAGCAGGCAATCGAGATAATGAAACAACTGGACCGAATGTGAGATCTGGAATGGCGATCATCCCTCCGAGTACGGTTAGTTTTATATATCATAAGGACGTGGATGGTATATGTAAATAACCGCTACCGTTCCTTTTTGGGATGGTAGTAAAAAATAAAAAAGGTGTTTTTGTTTGGAAAGGGCTGCAGTATTGATAGATGGTGGATATTTTGCTAAACTGTTGGAAATGGACTTTTCTCGTCCGAAAGTAGATTTCTATAAATTTTCCGAGAATGTCTGTGAAGGATATGAGCGGTTGAGGACGTACTACTACACATGCATGCCTTATCAGAGCAACCCTCCAACTGACGAAGAACGTCGAAGATATTCTGCTATGGATAAATTTACCTATACGCTTCGAAAATTCCCTCGATTTGAGGTGAGACTTGGGAAATTGGGTTGGGCGGGTGACGAACTTGTGCAGAAACGGGTAGATATTTTATTTGCTGTTGATCTTGTTCGGCTCAGCTGGGGAAGGCAGATAGGAAAAGCAATTCTTGTAACAGGAGATAGTGATTTTGTGCCTGCGGTATTGGCTGCAAAGGACGCGGGAGTGCTGGTTCAACTGTATTATTCTCCGAACTCTGTGCATGATGAACTTCTTTCTGCAGTGGATGAGAGTTTCATGATAACTACAGAATTGATAGAGAAAGCAAAGTTATGATG
>JAYEGV010000117.1:0-10346 GCA_034659235.1 Methanobacteriota archaeon | reverse complement strand
TTTATCAAGTACCATCAATACCATATCTGAATGATGCCTATAAAAGGATGCGCAAACGACAGAATTTAAATACCAGCGATAACCATAATATGTTGGGCGAAATGTGGAGGTTTCATTATGAAAGTTATGGTCGTGGATGACGAGCCAGATATCGTGGATTTGCTTTCACTGATGATTGAAAGTCAGGGTTACGATGTCATAACAGCATGCGGGGGTAGCGAATGTCTTGAAAAACTACAGCAGGACATGCCTGATCTGATTCTGCTGGATCTTATCATGCCAGATATCGATGGCTGGGCGGTGTTGGGCAGAATACGACGGGATGAGCGATTGAAATCGATTCCTGTAGTTATCCTTACAGCAAAACAACTGACAGCAGAGGTTGCGCAGAAAAAAGCACCATATATAACTGAATATCTTGTCAAACCAATCACAAAAGAAGGGTTAATATCGGTGATAGAGAATATCATATCCTCTTCAAAAAAACTTGAGGATTTCATCGCTGCTGCAAGAAAAGATGGCGTTGATCAGGGTATGATTGATAAATATGTCCAGCTTGATCAGCAAACAGGTGCATATAAACGACTGCATACCTCGTTGACGCAGATATACACAAAAAAGAAACTTGAAAGAGAGAAATCTATAAAGAACACGATGGATAGCATCAAACGATTGATTGATCTGCGGGAAAGGGATCTCGCAAAGCTTCATGCGAGAATTGAGGAGATGGTCAATGCCAGCGGATAGTTGTGCAAGGATTTATATGATACCGTGTTCGAATGCTAAATCATGGATGAACTGGAAGCGATCCGAAAGAGAAAAATGGAGCGGCTGCAAACAATGACATCTGGCGAAGTACTGATACTGGACGATAACAATCTCACGGAAATCGTGCGTGAACACCCGTTTGTTGTGGTGGATTGCTGGGCTGAATGGTGCGGACCATGCAAGATGATTGCACCGATCATAGCAGAACTGGCAAAGGATTACGCAGGCAGGATAACATTCGGCAAACTGAACATCGATGAGAACATGGGCGTTGCCATGACATACAAGATCAATGCGATACCAACGATGCTGGTATTCAGAAATGGCGCATTGACCGGACAGATCGTTGGTGCGCTCCCGAAGAATCACATCGAGCAGAAACTACAGGAATATATGTGATCAGATCTCTGCCTCTTTTACTATCTGCGTGATCCGTTCGCCCCTGTCAGGGAGCTGTTCTTTCGAGTTCAAGGCTGCTTTGAACTCCTGTATGGATTCTTCCTGACGTTCCGATCTCTGGAGCAGAAAACCGAGATTGGCGTGTGCTCTTGCAAGATCCGGTCTGTAGCTTATCGCCTCTCTGTACTCCTTTTCTGCCTCATCGAATTGTTT
This sequence comes from Methanobacteriota archaeon, assembly GCA_034659235.1. Taxonomy (GTDB): domain Archaea; phylum Halobacteriota; class Methanosarcinia; order Methanosarcinales; family Methanogasteraceae; genus Methanogaster_B. The sequence continues at coordinate 8,966 of JAYEGV010000117.1, read as the reverse complement.
TGATCGATACAGCAGATTTCCAAGATCATGATGGATCATAGCCACATCGTTTTGAATACCAGCCACCCTGCATGCCTCCTCTCTTCGTTCGGTCAGTGCATACAGCAGTGCCATCTCTATCTGCTGAGCAGATAGCTCCTCTCCGGATGTTTCTCTATCCTCGTACTCCTCGAACGATGAACGATCTACGGTATCTGAAAAATTCTGCGAATCCATCGTCATAGCGCTGTTTCGCCATTCATTGACCTCTCTTTTCCACCTGTCAAACTCGCCCTTCCATCTGGCGATCTTCCAGATGATCATAAGCGATATGATCGATACAACTGCAAGTCCAGCGATTATGATCAGGTCAATTCCAAGAAGATTCATCACAACACCGTTTCATGATGTGTTGCTGCCTGTTCATAAGCTTTCCTGTACGATGTTCTGAGGTATTCCCACACGGATTCATCCTCAAGAATCGCACGCAATATCTGCTGCCGCTTCTTTTGATCAGGGATTCTGTCCTTCAGATACAAACGCATCTCGCTCTGCAATCTCGCCATCTCTGCATATTCTGGTGTGATCACCTCCTCGATCCGTTCCCTGATATAGCGTGACAGTGCAGGGCTATGGGCAAGCGTGGAAATACCGATGGCAATGTCGCCGCGGGTGATAACAGAAGGGATGATCACGTCGCCGAGATCGTCCACTCGATTGACCAGTATTCCGCGCTGGCTCGCGATATCTGCGAGATGCTTGTTATAAAAAGGGTCGTCTGTTGCTGGTATTACCAGAAAAGAATCGCGTATCAGATCGGTGAACTCTTCATCATCGAGTCTCCTGTCCATGGTTATCCGTTCGATTTCTTCTGATTTAAGCAGTTTTTCGGTAAATTCAAGACTCACAACAACCGTTTTCGCATACCTGCAGAACAGTTCTGCCTTGCGCTCACCAACCGATCCGCCACCGATGATCACCACCTTCCGGTCGTGGAGGTCGATGAAGAGTGGGAGGAATCCTGACATTATGATGATCATTGAATCTTTATCTATTAGAGTGTTATCGCTCCACCCAGCCAGCAGATTATGATCGCATACGCTGGCTGGTAACACAGAGATATAGCCATCTCCTTAACTGTAACAAATAAACATCCCATGTTCTAACGCAACATTCTCCCAACCTCATCTGCACACTCAAACCCAGCCAGAACAGATCCGTTCATGCTTCGTTCAGGATAATTGGTCTCGGAAAACATTCCAGCAAGATATAATCCATCGATATCAGTGGAATAGGAAGGAATATTCCTCTTATAATCTGTCAGATACACAGGAGCAGTGTCGATATCCCGCGCAAGTTTCCACCATAGAACACAATCACGATTAAAATCAGGAAATAACCTCTCAAGCCCGCTCAGATACAGATCGATCAGTTCATGCTCGGAGCACTGCCATCTCGGATCAGACTCATCCTGAAGGTATGCTGTCACATATATCAGATGTTCTCCGTAATCCGAGACCGGAAGAAGATTTGTGTGCTCGATTACTGCGCCAAAAGGTACATCGGACTTTATATTCAGCCAGTATACATCCATCAGTGACCTGTCCATGCCAAACAGTGCACATGCGGTGCCCTGATATGAAATATCAGGTGTATCTGGGATCATTTCGGAAAGTGCATGCGGCGAGACCGTTGAGACCACTGCATCACATTCCATGTATTCATCCGCAGTAACACCGCAAACCCTGTTATGATCAAGAACGATCTCTGATACCTCACAGTCAGTCCTGATCTCTCCGCCTTTCTCCATAATTTCTTCTGTCAGTCGTTCGATGAGATGATGAAACCCTCCTCGCAGGTATCCGAGTCTCTCTCCACTGAGCGATCGGTTCGATCTGATCCTGATGCGCCCGAACAACCATGCAGCAGATACCTTATCATGGTTATCTCCGAACTTGCTTCGCAGAAGAGGCTCAAAGAACCGTTCATAGAGAGAGATTCCTGCATTCTTCAGGATCCACTGCTTCGCTGTCATACCATCAAATCCGGATACGTCCTTTATTCGTTTGATTGCGAGAACGATTCGCGCAAGTTGTATCAGATCACGAATCGAGAGTGGTGATCGCAACAGTTCGATCGGTGTGTTCATCGGATACACGTTTCCATCGATATGATATCCTGTGGTTCCTTTTAACCATTGCAGATCCGTACCAAGACCCATATCTGTTATGAGATTGACCAGTTCATTATCTCCCTCAAAGATATGATGGTAATATTTCTCGATGTGATAGCAATCGTTGTGGTAGCTCGCAGCCATTCCTCCAGGTTCAGGATTCTTTTCAAGAATGATTACATCAGAAATATTCTTTTCAAGCATCCTGTATGCAGATGCGAGTCCGGTTAATCCGCCGCCGATGATGATCGTTTTCATCTCTTCTTCAGTTCATCGAGTTCCTTCTGCAGCAGGTCTTCATACTTTCTGTCGATATCCTCTTCCTCTTTCGGTGGTGCTCGCGGCTTTCTGACAGTATACATGAGCAGAATAATCCCGATCGCCATTATGATGATTCCACCCCAGACAGCGGTGATCCATGGCGCTGTGCGCATGTACAGGTTGACCATATCGCCCTCGACCATCTTTGGTGTTATGAAGACCTCTTTTGTGAGCGATCGATGCACGTAGTTCGTGGTGTATGATTGCCCCCATTTAAAATCTGTGATATATTTGACCTCGTCACGATCGATCGGTCTCTCTGCCTGATACAATTCAAAGTCGACCTGAGTTACATACGATGAGCCCGGGTATTCGCCATAAGGTGTGCCCTCGTATCGATTCGAGATTCCTGTGATCTTCACAGAGTATGGCTGCCCGTTGTAGGTTCCGGTATCACCTTCAGGTATGATCGCTGACCCATCGATCCTCGTATTTGTGCTCACAAACACGCCTATTAATATCAGTACGATGCCGAGATGGATGATGTGCGGGCTTACACTGCGGATTTTCATCCGTAATGATTCCGGTCTGATCACGCTCTTATAACCCCGGTATAATACCGCAAGCATGGCAAACACCAGTACCGGCAGTGTTGCATCGATCGGAAGACTGCCAGATGGCGATACGATCACACTTAGCATGGTTGCCACGATCACCGCTACGATCATGCCAACAATCCTCGATGGGGGGAAATCCGGCAGCAGCAGACATGTACCAAGAAGCATCGCTATGAGAAGCGTGGGCAGCAATGTTCTGTCATTGAACCATCCGGCATCGAAAACAGCACCTGTAAAGAGTGGTATGAGCATTCCGATGATCAGGATCAGAAACAGTATGCTGAACATGACGACCGACGCAAGCATCGCATTGTGGGCATTGATAGATTTCATGATATCACTATCACTTATGTCAGCAGCAGCCCCAAAAACCTTGTGTATCGTACCAGATCCTCGGTTCTGATGTTCTCGTTCTCGGCATGTGCACGACTCTCAACCAGTCTTCCGACACCATGACAGCAGACCGGTTGTTTGGTGATCTTGATCGCATAAGCGACATCGAGGCTGCCCTGCGCACCAGCGATATCAATTTTACGATCAGATACTTCATTTGCAGCAGATAAAACTTGTTTGATCCATGGATCGTTTGGATCAGTGAGCATCGGCGGATATCCGATCTGGTATGTGAAATCGTATGTTGTCTCTGCATCTGCGGCATTGTTCAATGCCATCCTGATCTCTTCGATCGCGCAATCGAATGTCTCTTCAGGTATGACCCTGCGATCACCGCGTATGGTGCATTTTCCAGGGATCACGTTCTCCTTTATTCCGCTCTCAGCAATCGTGATATTCAGCACAGGCTTTACATGGGTCAAACCGGTTTTCTCGATGATAACGGAACTGCTCGGCATCTCCGAACGCTTACTCTCAACCTCACTCTTCAATGCAAGCAGCCCATTCATCAGCGCAACCGATTTTTCGAGTGCGTTGATGCCAAGAAAACTGGCGCCGCTGTGACATGTTTTTCCGGTAACATCGACTCTCCATGTGAGTATTCCGTTTGTGCCGATGGTGACATCATCGCTTACTCCGTCCATACACAGAAAATAATCCCCGAATAAGAGATCGTTGTCCGCGAAGTAGCACAATCCAGAGTACGGACCGATCTCCTCATCGGTGGTCAGTGCGATATTCAGATTATACGCAGGCACGATACCGAGTTCTGAGATTACAGAGAGTGCGGTCAGGAGCGCTGCAACCGCTGCCTTTGAGTCTGACGATCCCCGCGCATAGAACTTCCCGTCCCTGATTGTACCTTCAAATGGCGGAGATGTCCATCCGTCGCCTGCAGGAACCACATCAAGGTGTGTATAAATCACAAGCGTCTGATCCGCGCCGACGTCGAGATATGTATGTAGATTTGCCCTTTTCCCATGAAGTTCCGGATTTTTCATTTTTTGTCTGAATATATCTTCTGGAATGCACACTTCTTCAACCTTGAACCCAAGATCTGAGAACTTAATCATCAGATAATCGACGATTTCTTCGTAGTTGTCACCAGGAGGAACGACCGTTGGCATGTTCACGAGATCGGTAAGAATACGCAGGGTGTCGCTGGTCTTCGAGTCGATCAGGTCGGATATTCTGTTATCCATGATGTGGAAGTATGCTGGTATCTCTTAATAATTTCTGGTCGAGATCTGATGAAGATAACTCTCATTTTTTTTTGTTTACATCTGATTAGTTTAATTAAAACAAAAGTTTATTTTCACTAATTATTAATCATTATAATAGAATACTAAAATTCTATATTTACAGTTTAATTATTATTCATATTGCAATGTTAATTTTACATATAATATACAATCATTTTCTATCAAAATACTGCCTCGCATCATACCCTTACATGCGATAAAAATCGCATGCAGAGATAACACCTCCTCCCGATATCGATTTCAAACCTGATGTATGTGGATCCGGATGTTTGTTATGCAGATACCCACCATGTTGTCGATAGGAAGATGTATATTCCTATAGTCTATGGAATCGTTGAGCTGGCTCGATTATTTTCCAGCTAATTAATATAAAAATATTTTTGATCAAAATGATACTAACATCAGATTTATTGAATACTTTATAAAAAATGTTCTAATATAACTTTATTGTAAATTATTTAGTTTATTTATTATATCAATTCAGTTTTAAATATAAAGATTGAGCCTATATTATATAGTTTTATTAAACTAAAACAAAAAGTGAGAGTTGATGATGATGCCGTCGATGTTGTCTGCGGCGATATTCGTAAACAATAAATAGATAAATGACACCAGATGATCGAGGATGTGATGACACGAGCATACTGAAAAGGAAACCAGGGATCATTATAGCATTTGATATGGAAGATGCAACATCTGCAATCCGACTGGCACAGGAACTGGATGATTCCGAAGGAAATTTTGCAATCAAGATTGGAAGACCTCTTGAGATGCAGATTGGAAAGGAGATCATCTCAAGAATCAGAAATATTACTGACATCCCGATCATCTACGATGGAAAGATCGCAGATATCCCTTATATCAGCGCGAGGATAGCAGAGATCGCTTATGATGCGGGCGCTGATGCTGTTATCATGCATGCGTTCGTTGGTGCGGATGTTGTGCGCGAGGTTGTGAACCTGAATAAAGGCGATGTGATCGCTGTAATTGAGATGACGCATCCTGGCTCGGTTGAATATCTTGAACACGTGTCAGAGGATCTTATCCGAAAGACATCCGAATGCGGCGTTGATGGCATGGTTCTGCCTGCTACACGTCCGGAACGAATCAAACGATTGTCAGGAATGATCGATAGTGAGACTTACATCATATCCCCAGGCATACATGCACAGGGCGCACGCCCTGGAGATGCAATCATCAGCGGATCTGATTATGAAATCGTTGGAAGGGGGATATACCGATCAGAAAATCCAAAGGATTCAGCCGAACAGATTTATAGGCAGGTTATCGATCGATTGGATGGTGTTTAACGATGAAACAGCATCAAAAAGATTTTTTGCTGCATCTGCTCGAATCGGACGCGATAAAATTCGGAGAGTTTAGATTGAAGAGCGGGCGAATCTCACCGTACTTCGTTAACATCGCTGTCGCAATCAATACAGGCAAAAGAGCATCGAAAACAGCAGCCGCATACGTTACAGAGATCGTGAATGGCGCGGTCGGTACTGATTTTGATTACATACACGGTCCTGCCTACAAAGGAATCCCGCTATCGGTGTTGATCGCTGAAAAACTCTGGGATGTACACGGCATCGATGTGCGCTGGGGATATGACCGGAAGGAAGAGAAGCGATATGGAGATCTGGTAGACAGGTATATCGTTGGTGATATCCGGGACCGGGATTCTGTTCTGATGGTGGATGATGTGGTGGTGACAGGAAGAACAAAGATCGATAACTGGGAGAAATTGACCAGATACAGGGATTTGAGTCCGAAAGGCATTCTGATAGCGGTTGATCGGCAGGAGATCGACGAAGAAAAAAATAACACCACAGAGATCCTGGCAGAAGCCGGTCTGGTTGTGCATTCGATACTCAGGATTACAGAGATATTCGATTATCTGTTGAATCGAACGATCAATGGAACCGTGTATGTGGATGATCGGATAAAAGCGTTATTCGATGAATATTTTGAGAGATATGGGGTAACAGTTTAGCGTTTCGTCAATTCTCTAATACAACGCTACGCACTCACCTGAAACATACGAGAGAGGCGTTCTGAACTCAATTCCGGAATCGAATCCGGTCTCAAGCATAAGCGTAATCACAACTTCGGTGTTCGGGCTAAAATCAGACACATCTGCCGTTGTATCGGTGCTGATCTCAATCAGATCGCCAGATTCGATGTACGGGTCATTCATTCTGTCTGATGCATCACCATCGATGCGTATCCACCGGCTGATATTGAAAAATCCATCGCTGTATGAATTCGAGGTTCTGTTATACCTCAGAATCACAGAAGGATTACCTGCTGTACTGATCTTTGTGATCATGGTATCGAGATCGATTGCGCCACTCTCTGCGATGGGTTCGATTGTCATGTTGATGCGGGTGATGCCATCATCAGTCATCTTCCCGCTCACTGATATGACCTTGATTCCGGTGGTTACCTGCGCTTTTGTTTCTTTTCCAGTCTGCACAGCCTTCTCTGTGAATAGACCGGTTGTGTCCATCAGCACCGTAGCCACAAGCGATGCCATTATGACGATCGCGATAAAAAGGATCAACGTGCTGATACCAATATCCGCTCTGCAATCATATATCCTCATAATTGCTCTGTATCTGATACTCCGTTTGCAACGACCACTTTTACGGACTTTCCAGTGAGGCTGCCAGAAAGTGTGAGATTCACGACCTCTGAAGGCTCCCATTGCAGATCGCCGTCATCATTCTTGATATCAGATGTGAGAATCGTCTGATATACCCCATTCACAAGAACCGCAATGGAATCAGAGGAGTTGTCAAGCGTTGTTTTACCTGTGTTCAGCACATATATCCCTGGCTGCGGAGATGCGCCAGGATCATTGATGATCTCGATATCGCTCTTCATCTGATCAGCGAGATGGCTGTTTCTGACCACCAGAGCACCTGATAGCGAACCTGTGGTGCTATACAATGCAGCCACAACCACTGATGCGATGATCAGCGATGCGATGAAGAAGATCGCCTGCGATGCAGACGTTCCAGCCATTCATATCACCTCAGCACATGCTGATCGCCCGTTCGCTGTGACGATCTTTACATTGTTACCGTGGTTCAGATTGAGCGTTGCCTGAAAGTTCTTTTCAGGATATAGCCAGCCAGGCCATGTGGAACCGACCAATTCTCCATTCACAAGCACGATAAGATCGGTTTTATTGATGGAGGATGTTCCTGTATTTTTGATGTAAAAATCATCAATTCCAGATGTGTTATCGATTTTTCCTCTGCCATCGTAACTGCATTTCGAGGTGTTGTATATCTCGATATCCGTGTCCAGTTCGGATAACACCCGCTGGTGCTGCGTATCTCTGGCATCTTCCAGCAGCTCATAGCTGGTACTAACACGTTCGTAATGCGCGGTTGCGGTCAGGATGAGTCCTATAGCAATGATCGCTGTGGCAATAGATACACTGAACCCCATTATAAACAACATTGGCAGTAATGGTATTAAGGATTTGCGTTATCTTCATTACCCACCTCGTGCGATAGCTGATACAGATGTTCAATGAAAAAAAGAGGTTCGAGCGAGATTACCGGCAGTGGATCGTTCTGGTCGCATCCGACATCGCAACTTCGGTGAAAAATCTCGAGATCCCTGTGATAAAGGGAATCCTTGAACGATGCGAGGATTATCAGAGAGATCCTCCATCGATGTATGCTGCCATTTCAGGAGATGTCCGCGCACGAATGGAGGGGCTGGTTGGAAGCGGCAGATTGAACGGCATCATATTATTGTCAACGGATGCAGTAGCATTCTCGCCGTCGATATTCATGCAGCATCCGAGCATCCTTGATTATACCATTGCGATGAACAGGCGTTTCTTCTTCCGGATCTACTGGTTCTCGATCATAACGATCAACCGGTTGTACATCGAGCGAGCAACCGACCGCATGCTACATTTCATACTCGAGCATGAGCTGGTCCAGAACGAGATGTATACCGAACATGTGCATCGTTATGGACATCAATTCCTCGAGACCGATGAAAAACGCGCAATCAGTCAGCAGGCGATGCAAAAGTCCATCGAACGATCCGGAATCACGGGAGAGGAACGTGTCAGAGAACAGGAATTGATGCACGAGATCGCAGCATGTTCGCCCCTCGTGCCAAAAACCTTTGCTGAAACCTCACTCTTTGAATATCTTGAGAAACACTGGGATTACATAAAACATCTCGGTGTTAAAGGAAAAACAGAGTCGGAAAAGGAATTTGAATCGATGATATCTCAGGAATATGGAT
>JAYEGV010000116.1:0-1942 GCA_034659235.1 Methanobacteriota archaeon | reverse complement strand
ATTATATTCCTTACTTTTTTGTGATTTATTACCAGAAACATTATAGATTTTGTTCAGGTTAATTCTTAACGAGCCCTAAGTCGCCGATCAACATCCTATTCCGACGCGTCCGGTGCCGCACCTCTGATCAGATATCCTGCTCGATGCAGGAACATTTCCGGATGGTAACGTTCGATATGCTCCTGCCACCCATAACCGAACGATCCATGAGAAAAATTGCAATCAGAACCGCCCCGATCTCAGTATGGAAAAAACCAGCAACATGCCAAGGACGCCTGCGATCACAAACCCGATTACACCAAGCACCGGAACCCCGCATACAAACGGTTTCATGCCGGATTGTATGATCAGTGCGGAAGCGATGATGAGTGCAGAGATGATCATACTCGACGAGATCCGGTTGCTCATGAGGTTGAGTTCTGAGACGAGATGGTCGAGCCCGTGATGCTCAAACTCGAGGCGCAGCGTTCCTTTCTCAGCCCGCAGGAGGATCTGGTCTATCCTGTGCGGCAAACCATGCATGAGCCGCCCAAATCCGGGTATCGTCCGCAGCCACGCTTCTATGATCCGCTTCGGGTGCATCCGTGCCATCACCAGATTATGTATAAACGGCTTTGCCAGGTCCTGAAGGTTGTAATCCGGATCGAGTTGTGAACAGACCTCCTCTTCGATCATCAACGCCTTTGAGAGGAGCAGAAGGTTGGATGGAACGTTTCCATGATATCTCAGGATCATGCTGATCATTTCACGCATCATAACACCAGTATTCACATATCTAAGCGACATCCCGTAGTATTTGTTGATCATGTTCGATATCTCAAACCTGAATTGCGGAAGATCGATCTCATCGTAGTCGATGACGCCGATATGCGCAAGCACATCGATCACGGAATCGATATCATTCTCTGAAAGAGCGATGAAGAAGTCCACAAGATCCGCTCTGATCACCTGATCGAGATGCCCGATCATCCCAAAATCTATAAACGCCACGACATCGCCCGCCATCACAAGCACATTTCCAGGGTGCGGGTCTCCGTGAAACGCGCCGTGCAGGAATATCTGTTTCAGAAACGAGGTCGCGAAGTTGCGGGCGATGGTCTTGTGATCCAGCCCCACTCTATCGATTCCTTCGAGGTCGGATATCTTGATGCCGTCGATGAACTCCATCGTCAGCACCTGCCATCTGGTGTAGTCCCAGTAGACCTTCGGGATCTGCACAGTGGCATCATCGCTGAAGTTCTCCCGAAGTTCGTCTGCGTTCTGCGCCTCGAGCGTATAGTCGAGTTCTGCACGTATGATCCGCTCAAACTCGGATATGACGCCGACCGGGTTCAGGGCTCTCGCCTCTCTGATGTGCTGATCCGCAAAGTGTGCGAGATCGCGGAGAATCTGAAGGTCGGAGTCGATGACATCTTTGATACCCGGGCGCTGCACCTTCACAACAACCCTGTCACCGCCCGGAAGTGTGGCGAGATGCACCTGCCCGAGAGAGGCTGATGCAAACGGCTTGCAGGAGAATGTTGCAAATATCCGATCGATCGGCATTCCGAACTCCTCTGCGATGATGTGACACGCCTCGCCATACTCGAATGGCGGCACGGTGTCCTGCAACTTTTCGAGTTCTTTTATGTACTCTCTCGGGAGAATATCGTATCTTGTGCTGAAGATCTGCCCGAACTTGATGTAGGTCGGTCCGAGTTCCTCAAGCATCAGTCTCAGCCGCTCCGGGTCTGAGAGTTCAGGATACACCCTGTGCGTCCCTGCGACACGATCCTTCACTGACCGCACCGGGTGGAGATTGAACCGGTCAACCAGATATCCAAAACCGTACTTGATCGCAACGTTTGTGAGCGTTCGGTATCTGTGAATCTGCCTTTTACTGATTCTCCGCATCATCACGCGTTGATCTGTCGTGAGAGTACATAATGCTTGGCGGTGCAGG
>JAYEGV010000115.1:0-10385 GCA_034659235.1 Methanobacteriota archaeon | reverse complement strand
CCTGCTCTGTAATAGCACCCCGCAACGCGCGAGTCTCGGAGGGGGACGATACAGGTATCCATAAACTCTTTCGTATTTGCTTACCCAAACACCGTGTCCAGGATTTTCATCACCTGGTCCTTGTTCTGTATGCTGCTTGTTGCTGCTAGTACTTTTCCATTCTTGAAATACACCGTGAATGGCAATCCCATGAAATATGCACATTCCGGCAAATTTCTTATGAAGCCTGCCGCACGGATGTCAAAATCCTGGTCGTGGAATGCGACATGAGGATATACCTCTTCCAATTCTTCCATAATATCATAAACAGGGATACACATCGGCCCCATTCGCCCACAGCAGATCATAAGGTTTCCATTGTTTTCTATGGCTTCCTTAACCTCTTGTTCCGTTTCCAGATGTTTCAGATTTGTGTTCAGCATCTTACTTCCTCCTTTGAATATATCAGACTTGTTGCGATATGATGTCACCAAACCCCGGACTTAAGTCCAAGATACATACATGACGATTTCATGCTGTTCGTTTGCCATCTGCTCCGACATGTTACTGTAGTAAGTCAACAACGATACCATAAGCCTATCGTATGGATCGCAGCGTCTCATGCAGTGTGGTCAGTAACTGCTATGATACCTGAACCTTGCTGATCCGATTCATCATTTTTCCAGTGTATCTATCGGATTTCCGCTGTGGTCACTGACGGAGAGCCTTCACAGATGCTATAAATCGTGAGAATGTGTCAGCATCGGCACAGCCATTGCGCAACCGATTGTCATGAAATTCTATCAGCCGCAGATGCGACAAAGATAAACGATAGAATACCATGGTTAACCAAATCTGCGTTCATCAGCGGTTCATTGCAGACTCGGTTTGATCTGCGCATCGTAAAACCGCGTCCATGGCAGCATCCTTTCGGCATCTTTTGAAAACCACAGAATCCGTCAGAATCAGATATTTTTACGAAAAATCTGGTGAAAATGAACCGTGCAGCACCACGAGTTTCTCGCCAGGGCACTCGATGCTTGCTTCTTCGCGCACCATAAAACCCACCGATACCATACGTGCACGCACTATCTCGATATCGGTCAACGATGAAACCACCAGCATGATGCCGCCACCGTCTGCGAGAAATGCTGGCGCCTGCTTGAGGAATCGATCGATTATCATGCGTCCGTCATCTCCACCATTCCATGCATAATCGAGCCAGCCATCCATGCGTTCCTCTGGTGTGGTTGGAAGGTATGGTGGATTGAAGATGATCAGATCGAATCTTCCTGCAAGCCCTGTGAACATATCCGCACGAATCACTGGCACACCGTTCGTTTTCGTACATGCGACTGCGTGAGGGCTGATATCGGTTGATACATAGAAATGTTCTGGTATCTGATGCATCATCACCGATGATATGATTCCGGACCCTGTGCCGATCTCCAGTATGCGCAGCATCCGATCGGATCGATCGATCACTTTTCGTGCGGCATCGATTAAGAGGTACGAATCCTCTGCCGGTTCATATACCTCTTTTGTGATCTTGATATGTGATCCGAGATACGTGAGGTGTTCTGTCATGATCGTTGCCGATTGTTTTGATTGTTTTTGGGATGTGTTCATGCTCGTGAAATTTTTCAAATGGATCTCACGTTAGAACCACGAGATTACACAAGATTAACACAGAAATCTCGTGGAAATCTGTGTAATCTTGTGGTTACACAAAAGCAACCATGACTTACCCGAGCGAGTACTTGAGGTTTGCGCCAGAGGTTATTGGAAACGCCATCCAATCAATTCTCGAGCACAATCTCTATGTTGACGTTGTTTGGAACGTTGATGCGCATCAACTGCCTGAGCGCCCGTTCATCTGCTGCAAGATCGATCAGCCGCTTGTGCACCCGCATCTCCCAGTGGTCCCATGTCTCGGTGCCCTCACCATCCGGACTCTTCCGGATCGGGACCACCAGTTTCTTGGTCGGCAGGGGGATCGGACCTGCAATGCTGATGCCGGTTCGCTCTGCAATGCCTTTGACCTGCCTGCAGACAGTATCCAGTTCCATAGGATTCGTACCGGATAACCGTATCCTGGCTTTCTGACTCATTTTACTCCAAAAAAAAGAGAAGAGATCATCGCTTCTTGATGCTGATGCACATACCAGCAGCGATGGTCTGTCCCATGTCACGTATAGCGAATCTGCCAAGTTGTGGAATCTTCTTGACTTCCTCGATGACCAGCGGTCTCGTTGGTCTGACCGTGACAATGGCTGCATCACCGGTCTTGATGAATGCAGGATTCTCCTCGACAACCTGCCCGCTGCGCGGATCGAGTTTCTTGTCGAGCGACATGAATGTGCATGCTGTCTGGGAGGTGTGACAGTGGAATACTGGCGTGTACCCGACAGTTATCGCTGATGGATGCTGGAGCACCACGATCTGTGCTGTGAACTCATCGGCAACCGTTGGTGGATCGCTGACAGGACCGACCACATCGCCCCGTCTCACATCCTTCTTGCCGACACCTCGCACATTGAATCCGATGTTATCGCCTGGAAGAGCCTCTTCGATTGTCTCATGGTGCATCTCGATTGATTTCACCTCTCCGGTCGCACCGCTGGGCATGAATATAACCTTGTCACCTGGCTTCATCGTTCCGGTCTCGACACGCCCGACAGGCACGGTGCCGATACCAGAGATCGTGTATGCATCCTGAACCGGAATGCGCAGAGGCAGTTTTGTCGGCTTCTCAGGCTCTGTGAACAGATCAAGCGCCTCAAGTATGGTTGGTCCCTTGTACCATGGTGTTTCCTTGCTTTTTTCGGCTACGTTTGCACCGAAGAGCGCGGATGTCGGTATGAAATTGATATCATCCGGCTTGTATCCAACCATCTTGATCAGGGTGCTGGCGTCCTCCTTAACTTCATTAAAACGATCCTCGCTGTAATCAACCGAATCTATCTTATTGATAGCGATGATCAGTTGATTGATCCCGAGTGTTCTTGATAAGAATACGTGTTCCTTGGTCTGCTCCATAACCCCGTCCTTTGCATCGATCGTCAAAACCGCTGCGTCTGCCTGGGATGCACCTGTTATCATGTTCTTGACAAAATCACGATGTCCGGGACAGTCCACGATGGTGAAATAGTATTTATCGGTATCAAACCTTTTGTGTGCGATATCGATGGTAATACCACGCTCCCGCTCTTCTTTGAGTGAATCCATAACCCATGCGAAAGCGAATGAGCCTTTACCTTTTGCTTCTGCCTCAGCTTTGTACTTCTCGATGATGTGCTCAGGCACGGTACCGGTTTCATACAGCAATCGTCCGACAAGTGTCGATTTTCCATGATCGATATGCCCGATGACTGCCAGATTCATGTGTGGCTTTTCTGCTGCTGCCATGTTTTTCCTCCTGTTTGGTTTGTATATCTTGTGTGATGTCGATATTAAAGGTTTTCACCATGCTCCGATCGGGATTTGAACCCGAGTCGCGGGATTGAGAGCCCCGCATGATTGGCCGAGCTACACTATCGGAGCATACATCTCACGTCCAATGGTCTTTTTACCAGAGGCATATTAACCTTTCGAGAGATCGAAAGATATATATTGAACCGAATCTCTGCAACACACAGGTGAATGAATGTTGAAGATTCCATGGAAACGCAAGCAGGGTACCAAGAGTTATGCATATCTATGCGCCAGAGTGCGGGCGATGAAGAGCAAACTGCTGCCAAAGGAGGCTTATCCGAGACTGATGAATATGGAGATCGCAGAGATTACCAGATTCATCGAGGATTCTGAATATAAGAGGGATGTTGACGAGCTTGCACAGAGATATGATGGTGTTAATCTAATCGAGCATGCTCTGAATCAGAATCTTGCGTTGACATATCGAAAACTGCTTGACATTTCGGCAGGAGAGTCGCATCATCTGATTGCCGAGTATTTCAGGCGGTGGGACATCTGGAACATCAAGACCATTCTTCGGGGAAAGAGATACGGAGCAACCGACGAGGAGATACTTGAATCCGTGGTCTCTGCAGGGCAGTTTGGCTATCATGATCTGATCACACTTGTGCATAAGGATGCGCCTGAGATCGTTGAAACATTGAAGCATGAGTATCCACTCGATGGATATTCAGAAGAACGACTGGATCATTTCGAGAATGTACTGGACAAATTTTATTATGAAAAATTGATCGAGATCGAAACGGTGCGCAATCCAAAGACAAAGAGCCACAAGTCATTTTCAGATATACTCAGGACAGAGATCGATATAACGAATCTGAAAACACTCTTCCGATCTGCAAAAGCAGGGGTTGCGAGGGAGCAGATCACCGATATGCTGATTCCAGGTGGGCTCCAATTGAACATGATCGCACTGATCAAACTGGCTGGTCTATCCTTCAGTGAATTCATCGCATCGTTCCGTGATTATCCGTACTGGGATTCCGTTTCCGGTATCGTGACAGAGGATATGGAATCATTGATCGGTGTGGAGATCAGCTTGGACAAATATTGGCTTGAATATGCTGCCCGGACATCACATTACTATCCGCTCTCGATTGTACCGATCATAGATTATATTCTGTGCAAGAAGAACGAGGTTGACAACATCAGGATGATCGTGCGCGGCAAGGAGGTCGGGCTTTCCGAAGATGTGATCCGGAGCAAACTGGTGCTGTGAGCATGGCATCAAGAATCGGTGCATACATCAAACTGCTCCGACCAGAGATCTCCGCGATGGATCTTGCGCTTCCGGCATCAAGCGCTCTTCTTGCAAGTTACCTGCTAACAGAACATCTTCCACTGCTTTTTCCATTCATACTGGCGGTGATCGGCGGATACTGCGCAATCACCAGCACTTATGTCTTCAACGACTGCTGTGATATCGACATCGATAAAATAAACCTTCCGGACCGCCCTCTTGCTTCAGGCGAGGTTACAAAACGTCAGGGACTCGAGTACGCTCTTCTTCTTTTTATTATAGCAGCCGCGGTTGCGCTGTATCTCAATCCGGAATGTTTTGTAGTATTGGTCATCGCAACCATATCGCTGAGTATATATTCTTCTATTGCAAAACGCGCCACTTTCTTGAGTTTTCTTCCGGTCGGATTCTCGTATGGACTCGTACCCATAGGAATATGGCTTGCATTCGATCCTGCCGGAGTGCTCCGGAGTGTACCTAACGATGACGTGATTCTGCCGCTCTCCGCGATATTCTTCGGCGCAATGATCTGTGTCACTGACTGGGGATTTACGCTATCAGGCGTAGCAAGGGATGTTGAGGGAGACCGGCTACGTGGTGCCCCCACATTCCCTGTGACCTTTGGCGTGCCGAAGACATCGAAATTCGTGATGGCATGCTGGACTGCTGGCGTTGCACTCTCTCTTGCCATCGGATATACCGCACATCTCGGACCTGTATACTTCACAGGCGTGACCCTTGCCGGAATCTGGATGCTATTGAAAGCAGCAGACTTTGTGCGAAATCCGGTACCGGAGAGAGGTGGAAGATTATTTCTGCAGGCGTCGCGGTATCGTGCTGTGATGTTCGTCTCGATGATCGCTGATGTGGTGATAAGTGCGGTTGGTTTGATGGCGTGAGAGAAATGGACAGCAATTTATTGTGAAATAATTAAGGAATTATCATGATCTTCCCACCGGAATACAAAGCTGTAGGCGCAATACGCACCGACAAAACGCTATCTGAAGCGCATAATGAACTCCTTCGCCGCAAGACCACAAACGCTGAAATCTACTTCCTCTCAGAGTACCTGCTCATCTTCGCATCGGATGGTTATGCAATCTACACCATAAAAACCGAAGGAGAAGGATTATTCAGAAAAGTAACCTCGTTAATACGGATTGCATCAGGAAAAGAAGTTATACAATACGGTAAACTGGTGAATATGCACAACCGAACCAGATTAACAAAAATAGCGCACAAATGTTGCACCGGTGGGATAAATACAGTCATCTTCAAAAGCGTGGATCAGCACCTCACATTCGTGCACAGACCCGATCCGAATGATCTGATCGAGATCGATGTGATTGATGTGATACCGCCGGAACCAGGCTGGCTCATATACATGGTCGGGCAGTTGAGCGACTGTTTGCTCGGAGAACTGGGTGTTGTATTCACGCAGAACATTCTGGATCTGAGACAGTTTGAACGCGAGGATGCGGTTTTTCCCTGCTTCACATCGGGCTTGCGTGGAAGATATCTTGACAGTGAGGAGATAACAGAGCCTGCTACCCTGATCGGATGTGATATCTCAAAACGAATCATCGATCAGCGTTTTCCTGATATAAAATATAAATTTATTAATATTTGTTCAATATCGTCAGACGCATATCCGATCACAAAACCATTCATCGCACGATGCTGCCAGTCAGAGCGATCAGGGCTGGTCAAGAAGAACGGCATTGATGGCGTGGTTGTGCACTGGGCAGCATCAGGCTATGAGGTGGCAGATGCGCTGCGGGATCTGGTCCGGAAGATACGATCATGATCATCGGGATTACCGGTACACCTGGAACTGGAAAGACATCTGCATGCGCTCTTCTGGAAGATGTGCTCGATCTGAATGAATTAATCAAGAGAGAGGGTTTATACTTTGGTATCGATAAAAAAAGGGACTCTCTGATCGCTGATATGGATGCGGTGTATGATCGTGTTCAGGAGATCGCAGATGACAGAAACTTTGTTATCGAAGGGCACCTCTCCCATCATGTTAGTGATGTTGCGATCGTGCTCCGTACATCACCGGATGAACTTAGGAGGCGGCTATCGAAGCGTGGATATTCTGAAGCAAAGATTCAGGAGAACGTGGAAGCAGAAACGATCGATGTAATCCTTATTGAGGCGGTGGAATGGTGTGATAAGGTTTATGAGATCGATACAACTGATAAAACAGTAGAAAAGGTCGCAGATATGATCAGGGAGATTCTTGACGGGCTCGATTCCAAAATTACGATCGATAAATACAAACCGGGATCGGTTGACTGGAGCGAACATTTATATGACAACTGATGAACTGTTAAGTATGAGTGATGAAGCGAATGGTGACCTGCTCGGCGGGATCGGGATCGAATCTACAAAGGATCTTGAGGTTCCGCCACTGCTAATTGATCAGGTGATCGGGCAGGAACATGCCAGCGAGATTATCAAGAAGGCAGCACAGCAGCGAAGGCATGTGATGCTGATCGGAACTCCTGGCACCGGGAAGTCGATGTTAGCTCAGGCAATGGCTGAACTGCTCCCAAAGGAGGAACTGAAGGATGTACTCGTTTATAACAATCCGGAGGATATGAACAACCCAAGAATTCGGGAGGTCAGGGCTGGAAAAGGGATACAGATCGTCAATGCTCATAAAATGGAAGCACAGCGAAAGGCACAGTTCAGAAATACGATATTGATGATACTCGGCTTCGGGATTCTTCTTTATGCCGCATCAGTTGGCGGCCTGCTATGGGGAATTATCGCTGTTTTATTGATCATGGTGATCGGGAGGCAGTTCATACATGGCGAGAAGGCACTCATACCAAAACTGCTTGTGAATAATGCGAATAAGGATGCAGCACCGTTTGTGGATGCGACAGGTGCACATGCAGGTGCGCTCTTAGGTGATGTGCGTCATGATCCGTTCCAGTCAGGCGGGCTTGAAACGCCATCCCATGACCGGGTTGAGGCCGGCGATATCCACAAAGCGCACAAAGGAGTGCTGTTCATCGATGAGATCAATATTCTTCGCCCTGAATCCCAGCAGAGTCTGCTCACAGCACTGCAGGAGAAGGAGTATGCAATCACCGGGCAGTCCGAACGCAGTTCAGGCGCACTCGTCAAGTCATATCCGGTTCCATGCGACTTTGTCATGGTTGCGGCAGGGAATCTGGACGCCGTAGAGGGCATGCATCCTGCACTCAGATCAAGGATCAAGGGATATGGCTATGAGATCTATATGCGTGATTCGATGGATGATACTCTGGAAAATCGCAGAAAGATCGTTCGATTCGTTGCACAGGAGGTTGAAAAGGATGAAAAAATCCCTCACTTTGATAAAGGTGCCGTGCAGGAAGTTTTACGTGAGGCAAGAAGACGTGCCGGAAGAAAAGGTCATCTCACGCTGAAACTGCGGGATCTCGGCGGTCTTATCAGAGTAGCAGGCGATGTCGCCCATGCAGAAGGAGCACCGATTGTAACCGCAGCCCATGTGCTTACTGCAAAGCAGATGTCGAGATCAGTTGAACAGCAACTCGCAGACCAGTATCTGGAGCAGCGCATGGACTACAAGATGTATCACAGGAAGGGCGCAGAGATCGGAAGGGTGAACGGGCTTGCGATAATGGGTGGCGATTCCGGGATCGTTCTGCCGATCATGGCAGAGGTGACACCAGCATTATCCAAAAGTGAAGGAAAGTTGATCGCAACAGGAATGCTCAAGGATATCGCAAAGGAAGCCGTCCAGAATGTATCTGCATTAATCAAGAAGGTTACAGGCAAGGATACCACGAACATGGACATCCATGTCCAGTTCATCGGCACGTATGAGGGCGTTGAAGGTGATAGCGCATCGATATCCATAGCAACTGCTGTGATCTCTGCATTCGAAGGCATACCGATCGATCAGTCCATCGCTATGACGGGCTCGCTCTCTGTGAGGGGTGATGTGCTCCCTGTCGGAGGCGTCACGTATAAGATCGAGGCTGCGGCACAGGCTGGCATCACGACTGTGATCATACCGAAAGCGAATGAGGATGACGTACTGATTGAGGATAAGTACCGTGACATCGTAAAGATCATACCGGTTTCAAGGATCAGCGAGGTGCTCGAACTCAGTCTGGTGGGAAAGGAGAAAGAAAGCTTGCTTAACACTGTAAAGCGGTTTTCAAAGAAAGTAAGCATTCCGATTCCGGATATTAGCCTGCCAACACCTGCTTATGGCGCTTCGCGATGAATAGTGATTATGGAAACACTATCGGCACACGAGCGGGATTCTCTGCTACATCGATTGCACCGGTATCTGGTATGGGTCGGCGCCGAGATACCTGATGTGTGCGAGATCGATGGAACAAAGATTCCACTTCGCGAATTGGTATGGAGGCTCATCAGCAAACGACAACTGACAGAAGAGGAAACAGCCGGAATCGAATCACTGATTCATGTTCTTGAGAAGAAGGAGGCGCATGATGAAGTTGCTATTGCAGAGGCAAATATCACAAGAGAAGAGGCGAGAAATCTATACAAAGAAGCATCCGGTCTTTTGCGTGCAATTATGGATCTGAAGAAGATTGAGCATGGGATGTATCCTGATAAGGACATTCGCAGGAAAGAGATGCGGAAGAAGATCAGGGATGCGCATAGTCTGCTCAAATTCGTGGATGAGGTCGGATAGGGGTTATCATGAGTATATGGATATTCCTGCTGATGCTGGCAGTTGGTATATTCGGCGTCATTGCGGTGCTGATGCGCAAGAACATATCAGAAGCATTGAAACTTGGACTGTTCCTTGCAGTCTTCGACTTTTTCTTCCAGAATGCTGGCGGATATTATGGAGTGTGGTTCACGAAAAAGAGCATTCTCTTTCTTGGATTCGTTCCGATCGAGGTATTTTTTATTGCGACCCTTGCAGGAATGACATACTACATCCTGTTTCCAAGAAGATGGAATACAGGTATAGCTCTTTCCACAAGTTATCTGATCGCTGTTGTGGGCGCTATGATCGAGGCGGGACTCGTTGCTGTCGATTATCTGGAATACGGTGGCTGGTGGAACTCATACTGGGCTGTTGTTGCGTATTTCCTCACATTCCTGATGATGTATAGGGTGAATCTCCTGATAACGAAGGATAGAACATGAGACCAACCCTCGATGAATACTTCATGAACATCGCAGAGGTTGTTGCAACCAGATCGACCTGCCTGCGCAATCAGGTCGGTGCGGTGATCGTCCGCGACAAGCGCATCATATCAACAGGCTACAACGGCGCACCCAGAAACCTTGAGCACTGCCTGGATATCGGGTGCATCAGGGATCAGGAGAATATCGAATCAGGAACGATGCACGAGATATGCCGTGCGGTCCATGCCGAGCAGAATGCAATCATACAGGCTGCGCTGCATGGTGTAAGCACTAAAGGAGCAACACTTTATTGCACACACCAGCCATGCGTGCTCTGCGCAAAGATGATCATCAATGCGCATATCATTCGTGTGGTCTTCAAGCATGCGTATCCTGATGACATGGCGATGAAGTTCTTTTCCGAGGCTGGCGTTGAGGTTGTGAACGTTGGGGGACACGAAAAAGAAGTTGATTGATGCTGTTCGGAAGAAAATAGGCTCAGACGATTGCTTTGACGTGAAGGTTCCTGGCGACATGGACGTGAGCAAGTGTCCGG
>JAYEGV010000114.1:8828-10394 GCA_034659235.1 Methanobacteriota archaeon | reverse complement strand
TTCTGCGGAGCAAAAATGCGATTGCGATCGCTGGAATAAGAGCGGTTATGGCAGTGCACAACATCTTCATGCGCACCGGGTATTCCAGTAACATAACATCATGAGAACTGTACCGTGCAAAAATGACCGGCGCACTGATGTATAGCAGCAGTGCATAACCAAGCAGAAAAAAGACGGTTAGATTCAGTACCCACCTGTAAAACCGATACTTACGGGATCTTTTTTCGAGTTTTAAAATGACATCTACGAATGGATACATTATTATCATCTAGTGGTGTACACGGATAAAAAGATGATGGGCATAAGGGCTTGATACAGGAACAGTGATGGTTAATCCAATAAATTCACCATCATACTCTCTCTCCACAACTTCATCAAAAAAATCGTTTTGCACCCTTGACCGTGCCCGAAATTCCGATCACATAAACTGCAACGCGCGCACCTCTGACATCATATATCGTCGCGAGCACAGCGCGTGTGCGCATGGTTTGGGTGGGGATGCATCGTACAATTCCTTTCGTACCATCGAAGAGTAACAGATTCATCTCGCACTCGCTACTGCCCGCGTCCCCGAGCAGTGATTGCGAGGATCGTTCCAGTTCCTCGATGAAATCATGCCTCGGTATCGCGCTCTCAGATAATACCCCGAAAGCAAGATAACGTTTTTTTTCACGTAAAGATGGGAGCAATCGCATATAGCATCACCGTTTCATGGTTTCTGCAGCCAGTTCTCTCTTCTTTATCACCAGTAGATAGATCGACATGGCAATACAATATATGCCTACCAGCATAAAAATGCAACCGATCCGGAGCAGGGATATCCATGATACGACTCTGATCTTTAATGGCACCAATGCTTCGGTTGATACTGGAAATAATTTAAATATACTGGTTAAAATATGCGGATATCACGCATGTCAGCATCAAAAAGAATCAATTGTAAAGGATTAAGTTGAATTATAACAACTGATAAAGGATTATAAAGTATAATAAAGAATTAAAAAATAGAAAATCGAAAGTATGCTTATCTCATAACTAACCGCAATGTAACGTGGGCAGGAACTGCCCGAAACAATACAACAAAAAGGAGGTAAAAGAACATGAACCGAACAGGAACAATACTCGTTGTTTCGCTACTGCTCGCATGTGTATGCATGCCAAGCTTCGCAGTTGCGGAGAACGAGACAGAGACAGCGGAGATCGCATTGGATGCTGTACAATCCACTGAGAATAACGAGACAGAAGAAGTGGTATCAGACGGGATACAATCCACCGAACCAGCTATAGGTGCAGTTGATTCCGTACGTAAGCCGCGGATCGTCAGAAGAAACAAGTACCTGGATGTAAAGAATCTGCAAATCGCTTCCGAACAGGATTTGCAGATCGCAAGAGCACGATTCAGGAATGATACAACGCCTGAAAACCGTCAGAAACTCAAGATAGCGGCTCAAAACCACTTTTTGAGAACGACCGATCGAATGATAGGGCGTCTGGAATTCATGCAGGCACGAATCGAGATTGCTGAACAGCAGGGCTATGCACCGGAGGGTGCCTCAGAGAGTATCG
>JAYEGV010000114.1:0-8728 GCA_034659235.1 Methanobacteriota archaeon | reverse complement strand
ATAGCGGCTCAAAACCACTTTTTGAGAACGACCGATCGAATGATAGGGCGTCTGGAATTCATGCAGGCACGAATCGAGATTGCTGAACAGCAGGGCTATGCACCGGAGGGTGCCTCAGAGAGTATCGACAAATATATACTGAGACTCGAAGGTAAAGGGTCTGAGATAAGAAGTGCGGACACCGCGGGAGACTTCGCATCGGCTGCGCGAGATATTAGAAAGACCTGGAGAGAGATCCGTGCAGAGATGCTGCGTCATACAAAGTATATGATCGCTGCGAGGATTGGAACTTTCCTTGAAAAGTCAGAGATACTGTCTGATCGACTGGATGAAAAGATCAGTGATCTTGAGGTACAGGGAATCGATACAGAGAATCTCAGAAGTAACCTCGAAGACTACGATGAGAAGATCAAGTGCGTCAGAGAGAACTACGACGATGCAAAGGAATTCTTTGATGACGGGAACACCGATGAAGCGCGCAGGTCTATTCATGAAGCGAATGTGTGCATCAGGGACGCGAATCATATCTTAAAGGAGATATTCAAGGAACTGCGGGAATATAGAACAGGTTCTGTGGTGCTGAACGGGACCGGCATACTCACAGCAGAGGGTTCCGGAAGAGCGATGATCAGAGGTGCTATCGAGATGTCACTCACAGCGGATGCGGGTTCGTTATCGGTCTGCGATCGCGCCAGTGATGTGAATATCACAATCAGCGGAAACGGTACCAGAACGCAGCAAGACAGTACAATGGTCTATACAGGATTCAATGGTACAGCATACATCAATGGCACCGACGTGACCGTTACAATCAGAGGATCCGGGGTCGATCTCATGGCTGAAGGCAAAGGAACAGCAGTGCTTGTCGGAAACGGTTCGTACAGTGTAACTCAGAATGGCGAGGCGATATCTTCTGGCGAATGGCGTGAACCTGACGGAGGATCAAAATGAATGTCAAATACCTGCTTCTGATACTTCTCCTGGTTGGAATGGCGCTCTCAGGATGCGTTGGTGACAGATCGGATGAATCGGTCTCAAGCACGCCGCAATCCACCACACAGGAGTCTGGTGCACCGTCCGAGATCGATATGGCATCCGATGAACTCTCCGAATTCGAAGACATCGAGAGCGATCTCGCAGAACTGGAAGCACTGCTTGGTGAGATAGACAACGAAAGCGATATGCTGGCTGAGGTAGACTATTCGATGCTTGCCTGAGCCCTTTTCTTTTTTTGCAACTCTACGATGCCAGGGCATCAACGATTTTTACCGCTCACAACCACAATCATCGCATCCAACATCGCACACAGCACATCCGGATCCGCGTTCGATCCCCTCCTCGGAATCCAGCACCCGCGTGGCATCGGCAAGCACGGTAGCGTTTGAGAGCGTGCCAGCGATCAAAATTGCATCGAATATCTCTTCCTTTGGTATTCCGAGTTTGTTTGCGATACGGATGTGCATTCGGAGGCAGTGATCGCACCTGATCGCAGCAGATACACCTATTGAGATCAGTTCAATTGTCTTCGGGTCAAGACGCTTGAACTCTCTTATGATTGCGCTGTCATACAGTATCTTTGGGACGAGCAGTTCGGGTGTATCCTGCATAAACTGCAGGATATACGGAATCTCGCCGTAATACTTCTCAACAGCATCCAGCAGTTCCTGTGCAGCCTCATCAGGATCCAGCCTCATGATCCTCTGGATCTTCTCGATATCCATTGCTATTTCTCCTACATAACAAAACCGGTCACTGATTTTGGCAATATTCTTATTAATATGTAATCTCTCACATTTGACGGCAGCACATCTGCGATCTCTTTTAAGGTTGCGCCCTCCTCAAACGTTATATTCTCGATTGCCTCTTTGTACCGGGAATAAGGCAGTTTGATGCGAGCGCCCTTCAGCTGGAGCGTGATAGGCGCAGGAGAGAGGCATTTACTGATCTCTGGCACCTGTTCCTTGATCTCCTTCATGAGACGGGCTGGATGGGTGGTCAGCGGATCCTTGGATATATCGAGCCTCTGTTCGTCAAGACACTCGCCTGCGACCTCTGCCAGTTCATCAAGCGCACCAAGTTCGCTCTCGCCTTTCAATCGATGTGCGATCCTACCGAGATGTCCGACATAAGCTTTTGCATACGCCGGAGCCTTGCTAAGTTCCGGTGTTCCAGTGATGATGCTTGGAACCTCAAGATCCTTGTACAGCACGTATTTCTTATTTAAGATGCAGTCCTCAAAGTTTCCGAGCGTAAAGACAGCAAGATCATGCTCATCCGCAAGCGCACGCTCTTTTGCAGATATCTGTGCAATCCTTCTGCCAACACCTCTTGCAAGCCCGACCAACGTTGTGTTTGCTCCAAACCTGCGCATATACTCTGCAACATCGCATGCATGGTGCGGAAGATGATGATATGCCAGTGTTGGTGCAATCACGATGATATCCGTTCCTGTAAGCGGCGCTCTTGTGATCTTGGCACGAAGTTCCTTTGCCATATCCTCGAGCATGGATATATCTTCATGCGGGCAGAGCAGCTGGATCCTGACCTCTGTCTGCATGAAATTGGTCTGGATGATATATCCGCCAAGATCCTCTATGAGCTCTGTTACGAGATTATGTTTGAAGACGCCGCCCTCATATATGATCGGTTCAAGCATGTTCAACCTCCTTTAGTTCGCTCATCATATCTTCCGCCTTCTTGATCCATTCGGATTGCATAGGATCCTCTGATGCCACAAAGAGCATCTCAGACTCGGTAGAGATATGATGCCTCACACGGAAGCCTTCTGGCGTGATTCTGAGCAGGGCATCGGCAAGTCTTGACTCGATCTCTCTGCGCGGATCAGCGATTATCACGTCCGCGACTGATTTTGCGACCTCGATCGGGTCTTCGGTTGCTATCGTCATCGTCTTCTTGTCTGGCTGCTCGATATTCTCACGTTCATACCTGATCCGAAGATTGCTCAGCAATTGAGGGACATATTCTTCATTGAATATTTTTATACTCACTATATCCACGCCAGGCGCACCTACTTCGATCTCTGCCATATCCCTGACACAGACCGGCGGAAGACCGCTCCTGATCAGTGCACAGAAGATGAAAACCGGCTCAGCCGGATCGATATATATCCACAACCGTCCGAGTGTCGTTGTTAGTTCCAGATCAGAAAGAACATCACGGGTCACTGATTCATAAGCCTCTGCGCCAGTCTTCTCCGGAGACTCGACCCTGAATACTTCCAGCGGCTTCATGTCATTGTCACTCCTCAATGAAACCTGATGATAGGAGAGCAGAACCGACAGCGCCGATCAACTGTGCATAAGGCGGTACGATCACCTCTGCCTGAAGCAGTTCATGCATCGCATGAGGCAGCCCCTCGATCAGGGATGTGCCTCCGACCATGATAACAGGCTCTTTCACCTCAACCTCCTGAAGCTGCTGCTCAAAGACCTGCTCTGCCACGCTGTAACATGCAGCGGCTGCAACATCCTCTGGCAGGGCTCCTTTTGATAGCGAGTTCACAAGGCTCTGTATCCCGAATACGATACAGTAGCTGTTCATCGATATGTTGGATGCATCGCCTGCAAGCGCAAGTTTGCCAAGTTCGGTGATATCAACGCCCAGCCGCTTTGCTGTCATCTCAAGGAAACGCCCTGATGCACCGGCACATATCCCGCCCATCGTGAAGATTCCAGGAATTCCGTCATGCACTGATATCGCTTTATTGTCCATCCCGCCGACGTCGATCACTGTTGCGACTCCCTCCTGCCGGTCAGCAAGGTATACAGCACCTTTTGAGTTCACTGTAATCTCTTCCTGGACCAGATTTGCATTAAATGATTCTCCTATCAGGAATCTGCCGTATCCTGTGACACCCAGAGCCTGAATTGCATCCCTTTTAATTCCTGATTCTGATAGCGCTGTAGAGAGTGCTTTTTCTGCACTTTTCAGTACATCGGTTGTGCTGACCCAGCCGAATCCGAGAATCTCATTATCCTCCATCACCACTGCTTTCGTGGTGGTCGATCCTGAATCGATTCCTGCAGTAAGTCCGGTCTGAACCTCACGCGCAAGGAGACTCCGCCTCTTTGCGATCGTTGTCAATGCCTCCATTCTTGTGAGAAGCGTCTCTGCTGTGGTGCGCTCGGTATACGAATAACTGATCACAGGAAGCCCGGATTTCTCATGAATGTATCTACGAATCTCGTTTCTGACAAGCGCACCCTCCGCACATCTGAAACATGTTCCGATGAATACGGCGTCAGCGGTGGTATGCCCCTCAACAACCGAGATTGCACGGGCAAGCATCAATTTGAGGTCAGGACTCGTCACCTTCAGTCCGAATTTTGCCTCTGCCTCCTCCACTTCATCCAGATCGATATCCGGAAAGATGATCTTTGCGCCGACCCGCTCTGCCGCGGATTCGATCTCACCCTGTACTCCGGTGTATTCGGAACCGCATGATATCTGCGCGACCTCGATCTCGCTCATGTCTCTCCTCCTTGAAGTTCGTTCAGGAATTCGGATATCTGATACACGAAATTCCTTGCTTCGTCATCGGATGTCGGATAGTTCAACTCCAGAATCGGAACTCGTTTCGCGCGTATCAAAAATCCAAGGAGTTCGCTCGTTCGCTGACAGCCCATACACCCGAACCCGATCGGTGCATCCTCGACAAGAATCGCTGCCTCAGCGTCCTCGATCAACTGATCAAAGAGCGACATGCGCCCGCGAACACCTGCAGGAACCTCGACAGCCGCATACTTGAGTCCGCGTTTCGGATCTTCCGGTGTGATGTTTAAGGGCGGAGAATCGATTCCTGCCGTAGTCACCTTTTTCCTGATCTCCTGCATCACTGCAAGCGGCTTGTGACCGAAACGTTCGACCAGATCGTACAGGATCAGACTGTTGCTTGGATAAATGAAAATATTCATTATATTTCGCCTCACTGATGTGCCATGATCATGATATATGAATATGTCTGAAAGTGTCAAAGCTAATAATAGTTTGTGGTTAGAGCCTATCCGGAAAAATGCTAACCACAAGATTACACAGATCTACACGAGATTTCTGTGTTAATCTTGTGCAATCTCGTGGTTGGAAAGCCTATCGGTATATTTTTCGGACGGGCTCTTAGTACACTGATTCAGGTCCCGCGCCGCCTGCTTGCGAGATAGATCGCCGATGCGAGCAGAACCACCACTGTCGCTATGAGGAGAACAACTGTCGTCGAGGTTGAGGATCCTCGTTCCATCCCCCAGTCATAAAGAAAGGCATCGGTGTAGTATGCTGCAAGATCAGGGTTCTCGATTATGATGCCTGCCTCCCTGTTGTAGGTGGGGCTATGCTTATTCCAGTTTATCGAAGAGATCAGTACCTTTCTCTCATCAACGATCACTCCTTTGTTGTGGATTTTTGAGATCCCATCCCGCTTTACAAGCCTTGCTTCAAGGTTCAGGTTCTCCTGTGAAGCAAGGTAATTGAGATCCCTGCAGAGTTCATCATTGTCGTCTTCCTTGTTGGTGTTGTACCACATCGAATCAATGAGAATCTTCACCTCCACACCCCGCATTGCAGCACTCTTTGCAGCCTGAAGATAGGGATTCTCATATCCTTCCCAGTCTCTTTTTATGTAAGCCTGCTCGATGTAGATCGTCTTCTCAGCCGAGTTTATCATTCCGACGAGAGTCTCGTAATGAAGACTGTTATCAGGCGCGATGATCACACTTGCGGTGAAGTCTCCATTGATATCCTTCGCATCGAAGATCCGGTACCTGATGCGATCCTCTGATTCATCCTGGGAATTCCGTCCTGATTCCTGCGGCAGATCATCCATTCCGATCTCGGTTCCACGCTCCCAGTCATGCTCAAATACGGAAGAGAGATCAGAAAAGATATCCCTGTCCCTTATTATGATACCCCAGCCGCGATTTCCGCTGAAACCGTCAGGCGGGTAACCTCCACTGTTCCAGTTCTCAGAGCCGAGAATGGTGGTATCACCATCGATCAGTGCGTACTTTGCATGGTTCAGCCGGTATAGCGGATCATCGCTGAAACGAACGCTTCCTCCTTTTTCCATGATGCGCCTGAGAATCCCAACCCCGGAATCGCTGATACCGCCAACAGGACGCTCTTCGATTAGAATATGCACCTCTCCGCCTCGATTGAGCATATCCAGTATCTCCTGCTCGATATCATGGCTTTCGAAAAGATAGATATTCACCCGGAGTACGGATGCATTCCGGATCTCTTCCTGAAGTGTCCTGAGACTACAATCAGGCGATACAAAGGCGGTAACCTTACCTGAGAATCTTCTTAAAGGCGGCACGAAGTTCGACTGCCCCCGGTAATACTCTCTTAATGGCAGCCATTCATAAGCAGTATCGGTATCATTGTCGAGATAGAACCGCCTGAATATGCGCTCTTCCGCACCTCTACCAATATCGGTACCATTCCAGCCATCTCCGCTGTATCCTGAATCTCCATAGATGGCACAGTCTACCATGTTACGATCGGAATCAAGGAGGATCACTTCGTCTCCGCTGTTACTGAGATGGATGCCATGCGCAGGAAGTTCGATCCGGTAGTCTGAACCCGATTCGAGGATCGTTTGATTGGACATCCCAAACTCGCGCTCAAGGTCTGTTAGGATAAAACCTGACAGATCGATCGTATGATCTGTCGGGTTGCGGATGATCACATACTCACCCTGATCCATCGGAGCGGCTGGATTTGGGAGAAACTCAAGTATGACCGGATGCATGATCTGTGATGCTGCTGAGGTTGCTGTGAGCAGGAGAACGAGTAGAAGGAGAATCGGGCTAATTCTCATGGATCAGGTCACAGATATCCGATGATCGCATCCGTCATCCGGCTCATACTCGCATCTCCGCCAAGGTCATAGGTGGTAATACCCTCTGCAATCGTGCGCTCGGTTGCGCGAATGATCTTATCTGCTGCTTTGGTCTCGCCAAGATACTCGAGCATCCATGCGCCAGCAAGAATCGTTGCGCACGGATTCACCTTGTCCATTCCCTTATACTTCGGAGCAGAGCCGTGCGCCGGTTCAAACATCGCATAATCATCGCCGATGTTTGCCGAATAGACGAGACCGATGCTTCCGATTAATCCTGCACACTCTTCGCTTATGATATCCATAAATAGATTCGTTGAGACAAGCACTTTCTGATTGAAGAACTGAGGGTTCTTCACCAGTTGCTGTGCCATGTTATCGACATGGTACTCCCACAACGCCATATCAGGATACTCCTCCGCGGTTGCGCGCAGCGTATCCATGAACGCGCCGCATGTCATCCTGAGAATATTACTCTTGTGGATGCCGACAACGATGTCCCAGCCTCTCCTCTTCGCCTCCTCGAAGGCATACCGTGATATCTTCTCACATGCGCTCGTGGTGATTCTCCGGATCGCAAGGAACGTATCATCTGTTATCTCTATCTCTTTCCCAAAATACATGCCTTCTGTTGCTTCTCTGACTGCAACGAAATCCACATCGCCTAAGGGAGCTGGTGCTCCTGCAAACGTCCTGATCGGGCGCACATTCGCATACAGATCGAATCTCTGGCGTATGCTGACAGCTACGCTTCTCGGTGCGCCCACATATCCTGGTGTGGTGGTCGGACCCTTGAAACACGCATCTGCCTCGTTTAATGTATCCCATGTTTCCTCTGGTATCAGGGAGTCTCCTCCGTGTTTTTTCCACCATTCGTCTCCTGCCTCGCACGGCACAAACTCGATATCGGGACTCACTGCATCTGCATCCATGACACGCATCATGGAATCCACGAGTTCGGGTCCTGTACCATCGCCTCTGATGATTGCTACTTTTTTCATAGTATCACATTACCAAAACCTATATATCAGATAAATGGTTTGTGTTAATGCGGAGTTTTTGCTATGAATGAAACACTCAGAAAGATGGGACTTCTTGGAATTGGCGTGTTGAGTATCACCGAAGAGAAGATCAGGCAGACCGTGAACGAACTTGTTGAGAGAGGAGAGATGAACCGGGAGGAAGGAAAATCTCTTGTAAACGAACTTCTTGCCGAAAAAAACAGGCAGATGCGGGAACTCGGAGATAAGATCTCAAAGGATGTGCAGAACGCGATTAGTAGATCGAACATCGCATCGAAGGATGATGTTGCACGTCTGGAAGATAAGATCACAGAACTTGAGAAGGCTGTTAAGGAATTGATCGAGAAGTGAGAGACGATCTTATACTGAAGTTTCAAAGAAACGTGAAATTCCCCCTGATCTTCACTCAAAACCAGCATCATTAGCCTCTGCCGCAAATCATACCATGTATGACCTAACTTTTTAATTTACCATATCGCCCCAACACATATCGATTTGAATCGAAAGTTGTTTATATATGTATAAAGCTCTCTGATAATTCGTGTTGCACGTATCTGATAAATCAGACATAAAAAGTGACATTTGCGTGATACGAGAAGGGACCGCCGAGAGACTGAAGTTTTTGGACCAAATTACCCGGTTGGAACCATCCAATGATTAGCAACTGATTTGCACCCAAAGAGTGCTTTTTGTGAGCATAAAAACAAAGGTAACAACTCACCTTTGAGAAGTTGATCTGTTTTTAGCCTTTCCGTTGGGTGACACTTCAAGTTTTTTTTTTCAGACACGGATTAACACGGATTAACACGGATTTATTGTTAATTGGGATCAGTTTTAACTTTTTTAGATTTGT
>JAYEGV010000113.1:0-1965 GCA_034659235.1 Methanobacteriota archaeon | reverse complement strand
ACCTATCTGCGGATAGTTCTCGGATATCTCTTCATAAGTCCAGCCGTTAGCCAGAAGTTCCAGAAGAAGTTCGACAGAGATTCGTGTTCCTCTCAGTATTGGCTTGCCTGCAAGTATATCCGGATCGATTATTATGCGGTCATTCGATTCCATCGTTTATACCTCCATCTATTACTTCTCTGTGGAATGCTTAATGCTATTGGGGCACCCTCACCCTCCCGTAACTCCTCTGCTCCATAAAGTATCCAACGCACACGAACAGCACCAGCACAAGCCATACAGCACCCTTCATGATCCATTCGAGCGCAGAGAACATGCCAGCACCGCCGCCTCCGCCGAGTGTGGAGAATTCCATTCCCTGCATGACCCTGCCGGTGATCGTCTCGGTGTACTCTCCACCTGTCGGGTTGCTGCCGCCTCCGGTTCCTCTGGGTCCGGTCTGGTTTCCGAAACCGCCCTCTTCGATCGGCACATGCTTTGTCATCGCGTTGTTATCGGTCTCGATCTCGGTCCAGTCCTCGCCTGTCAGGATATCAGCAGCAGCCGTGAGATTGTACACATGAGCAAGCATCATCGGAGTCCAGTTGTAGAGGCGAAGCGTCATGTTCTCGCCCGCGGGAAGATCGAGGTGCGGGATTCTGACCATCCGCCTTCCGTCTATTTCGAGTGTCGCATTGAAGTCATGGGCATCGCTTCTTCCGTCGTTTCTGATGGTGACGTTGATCGAATGGTGTGCTCCTACGACGGTGCTGGCTGGGGCGGTGAGGTCGATTACGTTCAAGTCTGGCGGGAAGATCAGACGCAGAAATGCGTTGTTCGGCATCATATAATTACCCTTGCTGTGAATCTCTGCAAGGTTATCTCCACGCTCTAATTCATCGGTCACATCCTCCCATCTATCATTGGTGAGGGCTATACAGGTCTTGCGGTAATGATACTTCCAGTAACCACTCACCCCATCGGAGTGTATCCTGGAACCTATCGAGTGTCCATTAAATTCAAGTGCATCATCGCTTGGTTCGCCATACGCAGCATAAAAACCCAGAACCGTTAGGAGCGTTGCATTCACATTCTCCGTATCGTCTCGTTCAACATCATCAAATGTTGCAGTCGTGATGCAGTCACCATCGGAAAGACCGGTTGGGTAAACACTATTTTCAGCCATCACAATATCAGCCCCCTCGTTAACCCAGTACTTTGTGAACGGCTCATCTTCCTCCTCGTACACCACCAGAAGACCGATCGCGTGTACACCCACGCGCCAGTCCGAAGTAATCCTTACAGTCGCTTCATTCTCGCCTTTTGTAACATAATCTGTCACATCATAACTGTACAGTCCATAGCCAGCATCATACATGGTGGCACCTGGATTATCAGAATAGTTTCCAGCCATGGTAAGGCTGTGACCATTGAATGTCGCATCCATACCTGCCAGGACAGGCTCAGACTCCCATGTAAACCAGTGTACAAAGAGACGTGCAAATTCTATGTTACCAGAATCTTTAGGAACAACTCCGGTGTATGTGACGGTTTTCTCTCCTCCGGGAGGCGTCATACCACTATACTGACACGAAGGTTCATCTCCAACCGTATACACAACCCTGCCATTAACCTCACCCTGCGCAACATTGACGAGATCGCCGCCACCGGTGTATCCGCTGGTATTATAAACATATACATTCTCCAATGTGAAATTATTATATTCTCCCTCCGGGTATAATAACTCGTTCGACTCGCAGACATCACCTGATGAATCTGCTATCAGAAACACGGTGTAGTTTCCGCCGATCTCAAACTTATCGTTCGGATCAAACTCGAACCGTATCGGTAACTCTTCGCCGGCACAGAGCGGTTCTTCGACATGTTTTGTTATGTTGAACACGGCATCGCCAACCGTGCCATTCGGATACCTGTTCCGAAACTCAAGCGTAACATTGAAATCGCTGACCGGAACTACTATACCGT
>JAYEGV010000112.1:7660-10515 GCA_034659235.1 Methanobacteriota archaeon | reverse complement strand
CCCGGAACTTCGCTTCGGTTGGTTCAGGCACCGCGGTTTCGATGACGGTTGGTTCGATACTCGGCGCTGCCGTTGGTTCGAAGTTGGGGAGTGGGGGTGTTGGTGTAGTATTCGTTTCATTCGCTGTTGTGTTGTTCTCCTGCGCGATTGCTGGCATAACAGTCAGGCACAGGCACACGATGCATATCATAACGAGTTTCTTCATATTCATTTTCAATCCTCCTGTTGTTAATGAACAGAATAATTCTGTTCATGTACAGTAAAAATTCGTTATAGTACTTAAACCTATCGATACATCTCGGAACATGCCATCCAATCCAAGCGTCAACAATGAGCTACACCGCAGCAGAGCATACTACTCGCATGTATAATCCGGAACTTTTCTGGCATTACCCGAGTTATGGATGGAGAGAAAGCTACAAATGTTCGAAGATCGCACCATCAGGTCAATTTTCACCCTGCATCACCTCAAGCACCGCAAGCACCGAATGTGAGAGCGCATGCAGATCGTATCCGCCCTCAAGCGTAATCGCCAGTCTCCCATCGCAGCATCGATCAGATATCAAACAAACAATCGATGCCATCTCCCTGAAACCATCGGTTGTGACAGCCATTCCGGCTAACGGGTCATCGATGTGCGCATCAAATCCAGCAGACACGAGAACGATATCCGGATCAAATCCGAGTGCGACAGGAATTAAAATATTTTTAAACACATTGATATACTCTGTATCGCCGGATCCTCGTGGAAGAGGCACATTGAGCGTATAATCCCTTCCTGCTCCTGTACCGATCTCATCAGATGATCCGGTTCCAGGATAGTACGGGTACTGATGAACCGAGAAGTAGAAGACCGACGGATCGTCATAGAATATGTGCTGCGTGCCGTTCCCGTGATGCACATCCCAGTCCACGATCAATACCCGATCATATCCCCTGCGCAAGGCATATTTTGCCCCGATTGCGATATTGTTGAATAAGCAGAACCCCATCCCACGATCAGGAAGCGCATGATGCCCTGGCGGGCGGACGAGTGCAAATGCATCGCCATCCTCGACGGCACGGATCATCCCGCCTGCTGCGAGCAGTGCGGCATGATATGATTCTCTGCACAGAACCGTATCAGGATCGAGTGGCATTTCACGCTCCGAGTACTCTTTGACCTTTTCGATATATTCCGGATCATGAACATACTGTATCTCTTCGATTGATGCAGGTTCCGGCTTGATTTTATGCAGATCGATCTCAGATTCCTCGATCAGCTGCATGATCGCAAGCAGCCGCTCCTTTCGTTCGGGGTGGTTTCCTGTTTCGTGCAGCAGGTAGTCGGGGTGGTATATGATTGATGTCATTCAGCCGGTTGTCCTTCTAACTCGGCGATCCGTTTCTTGAGTCTTTTAATATCGTCTTCCAGATCATTTATCTTCATCTTCAATATAAGATTTTCATCACTCAATTTTCTATATTTTCTATTCAGACTATCATAATCCATCTCCAATCGATCATGCTTCTTCTGCAGTGACCCAAGTGCATTCTGCGTCTGAGTGAGTTCCGATTGCAATTCCTCCTTCTCGGTTTCAACCGTCACATACTTCTCTCCAAGCACCTCCTCACGCTCCTCTGCAAGAGTCAGATTCTGCAGCACAGCATCCAAAATGCGCTCCTTCTCCTGATAATCACTCATCGTTTTATGCAGGGTCTCATTGGAGACATCGTATTTTGATTGCAGATCGGCGTATGTATACTGATAATACACGCTGCATGCCGCAATCCCGATGGAAAGCAGCAGGATGAGCCCGAGCAGCGAGAAACTGACATCCCTCTTCATCGTGCTGTGATCTTTGGCAAAACTGTTATAAATCCCTTCGCATGATTCCAGAACATGAAGATACTACTCATAGGCAGTGGCGGCAGAGAGCATGTGATCGCGGAGGCAATCGCACGCAGCAAGCATCACCCAGATCTGTACGCAGTGATGAGCAGAAAGAACCCTGGAACCGCAAGATTGTGCAGGGATTTCCTGATCGCAAACGAAAACACAGAGTCTGTCATCCCTTATGCGAGATCAAAAGGAATCGATCTTGCAGTGATCGGTCCTGAAGCGCCGCTTGCTATCGGGCTTGGGGATGCGCTCGAAGACGATGGCATCCCATGTCTCGGACCAAGATATGCTCCTGCACAGATCGAACTGGACAAGGCATGGGCTCGTATGTTTATGCGAAGACATCATATCAAGGGGTGCCCGGTATTTGAGGTCTTCGAGGAAGGGGATGTGGATGGTGCTCATGCAGTAATCGAGAGACTCGGCGATGTTGCTGTAAAGCCTGCCGGTCTTACAGGAGGAAAAGGTGTCAGGGTGATGAGTGATCATTTCGCAGACATCAACGATGCTAAAAGCTATGCATCCGAACTTCTGAGTGCAGGGTCCGTTGTTATCGAGGAGAATCTAAAAGGAGAGGAGTTTACGGTGCAGGCATTAACCGATGGCGAGACACTCGCGTTTGCACCTGCTGTGCAGGATCATAAACGCGCTTATAATGGTGACAGAGGACCTAATACTGGCGGAATGGGGTCTTATTCGGATGCAGGCGATCTTCTGCCGTTTATGCGCAAACAGGATTACGAGGATGCGAAAGAGATCATGCGTGATACCATAAAAAACATCAGAAAGGATGCCGGAGCCTACAAAGGCATCCTTTATGGTCAGTTCATGTTAACAGCGAAAGGGATCAAGGTGATCGAGTTTAACGCACGATTCGGCGATCCAGAGGTTATGAACGTGCTCCCGCTGCTCCGCACCGATTTTGTGGACATCCTGTCTGCTATTGCGGATGAGACGCTTTCGGATATAACTG
>JAYEGV010000112.1:0-7560 GCA_034659235.1 Methanobacteriota archaeon | reverse complement strand
ATCAAGGTGATCGAGTTTAACGCACGATTCGGCGATCCAGAGGTTATGAACGTGCTCCCGCTGCTCCGCACCGATTTTGTGGACATCCTGTCTGCTATTGCGGATGAGACGCTTTCGGATATAACTGTCGAATTCGAGCGACTTGCAACCGTCTGCAAGTATCTGGTTCCGGCAGGTTATCCGGAAAATCCTGTAAAAGACGCTGTTGTCGAGATTGGCGATACTGGCGATGCCTTACTCTTCTATTCGAGTGTGTATGAGAAAGAAGGGAAGGTGTACACCACAGGATCACGCGCGATTGCGATACTCGGAATCGCACAGACGATTGAGGATGCAGAGAAGATCGCATCATCAGGGCTCTCCGGAATTCATGGCGATCTGCGTGCGAGATCTGATATCGGGACTGCCGCGCTGATACAAAAGCGGATCCAACATGCAGCAAGACTGCGCGGTTCATGATCGATCTTCTGGCATTTGGGTTTGTAATCGGACTTACTGGTGCGGTTGTGCCGGGACCTATGCTGTTTGCAACAATCGAGGCATCGCTCCGGAAGGGATGGATTGCAGGACCAGAGATCGTGCTCGGACATGCAGCAATCGAGATTATGATCTGTGCTGTGATCTTCTTCGGATTTTCCATTGCAAACGATATGATATTTCAAACGGTATCACTTGTGGGCGGTGGAGCTCTGATTGCTTTCGGGATTGCGACTGTAAACTCATCAAAAAACGCCACGTTTGACATGGATAAAAACATCACTAGTAATCCGGTCATCGCAGGCGCTCTGACATCGGTTTCAAACCCGTACTTCCTGATCTGGTGGCTGACTATCGGAAACACGCTGGTCATGGACGGGCTCAGGATCAGTTTTGTTGCTGCCGTACTCTTCGTTGTCGGGCACTGGATCGCTGATATAACATGGTATGCTGCAATCTCCATATCATCGAGCAAAGGGCGAAAGGTGATGTCTGATCGTGTATACGGAAGGGTACTGTCTGCATGTGGGCTATTTCTCATAAGCTTTGGGCTGTATTATGTGGTGAAGATATTTGTGTGAGCTATAAACCGTTTTCCGATCGTGCTCTTCGCATCGTGAAGTTTATAACCTTTTGAGTCCAAACGATTCTCTGAACAGGAAGAGCGAGTATTATTGCGTCAGATCGGTTCACAAAAACGCTAAGCCTTGATAGTATTGATAGAATTGGGATGGTACCAGTGAAGGAATATATACAGATCATAAGCGAACGAACGAATCTCAGCATGCAGCAGGCAGAAGATGCCATCACACGCATATTCACGGATGCGACCGATACTCAGATCGGGGCATTTCTGATGGGTC
Source organism: Methanobacteriota archaeon (assembly GCA_034659235.1). Classification (GTDB taxonomy): domain Archaea; phylum Halobacteriota; class Methanosarcinia; order Methanosarcinales; family Methanogasteraceae; genus Methanogaster_B. The sequence continues at coordinate 6,220 of JAYEGV010000112.1, read as the reverse complement.
TCAAGATGAAAGGAGAGTCGATCGATGAGATTGCTGGATTTGCACGCGGCATGCGTGCGGCAGCACGTACCATCGCACCGGATGTAAAAGGCACGCTTGTTGATACCTGCGGCACAGGCGGCGATATTTACAACACGATCAATGTCAGCACAGCAGCCGCAATCGTTACAGCAGCCGCCGGTATTCCGGTTGCAAAGCACGGAAACTATGCGATCACATCGAAGTCAGGGAGTGCGGATGTGCTGAAGGAACTCGGCATAAGAATCGATGTTGAGCCGGAAGATGTGAAAGAATGTATTGAAAAGGTTGGAATAGGATTTCTTCTGGCACCGGTCTTCCATCCGGCAATGAAGCGTGTTGCTGCCCCGAGAAGAGAACTCGGTGTGCGAACCATATTCAATATCCTGGGTCCGCTGACCAATCCGGCAGGCGCATCTGCGCAGATCATCGGTGTATTCGATCCCTCGCTCTGCGAAACCGTTGCAAGAGTGCTGATGAAACTCGGAAGCAAGCGTGCTATGGTCGTACATGGCGATGGCATGGATGAGATCTCGAACATCAGCGAAACAATGATTGCATCGCTCGAAGATGGGGAAGTCTCGACCTATACGGTTGAGCCGGAAGATTTCGGATTTGCGAGAGCAACGATCAGCGACGTTGCTGGAGGAACTCCGGAAGAGAACGCTCGTGACATTATTTCGATATTTGAGGGGCAGGATGGACCAAAGCGAGACATCGTGGTGCTCAATTCCGGCGCTGCGATCCATGTTTCCGGAGAGGTATCCGATCTGAAATCAGGTATCGAGAAAGCAGAGAATGTTATCGATAGCGGTGCGGCACTGGATAAACTGCGTGCCTTCGCTCGGTTTGCAGGCGATATATCGCAGATGGAGCGGCTGATGTGATTGTGTGAGTATCACCATGACAACCATAGGAATCGCGGACACGACATTTGCACGTGTGGATATGGCAAAACACGCAATATCAGAACTGAAAGATAGTGCATCGGTTAAAATCGAGCGATATACCGTGCCCGGGGTCAAGGATCTGCCGGTTGCATGCAAGAAACTGATAGAGGAGCGTTCATGCAATATCGTGATGGCGTTTGGCATGCCAGGATCAGACCCAAAGGATAAGGTGTGTGCACACGAGGCATCGCAGGGAATTATTATAGCCCAGTTGATGACAAATACGCATATCATCGAGGTGTTCGTGCACGAGGACGAGGCGCCATCTGATCGTGAACTTACTGCACTGGCAGAAGCCCGTGCCAGAGAGCATGCCTTGAATGTGATCAAACTCCTGTTCAAAGCCGGTCAACTCGAAAAAGAAGCAGGAACCGGGCAGCGACAGGGATATGCAGATGCCGGACCCGCGAGGCAGTAGTCTGTGTGGTTATGCGGGGTTAGCGACTCTTAATCCCGCACAATCTCAATCGCTCTCGGCAATCCCTCTCTCGCACCGACAGATCCGATACATTCCATGGCAACCCAGTTTCCGAGACGCCCGCATTCGTCGAGTGATCTGTTTTTCAGCATCCCGTATAAAAATCCGGCACAGAATGCATCTCCTGCTCCGGTCGTATCGATAACTCTTGCAGTGTGTGCTGGCGGCACAGAGATCGCCATCTCTGATGTGCGGATATAGCATCCGTGCTCACCAAGTGTCGCCACAACGATCTCTGCTCCGATCTCGTTCAGTTTCTCTGCACCTTCCCTGTAATAGTATCCGGTCAGAATCTCCATCTCATAACGATTCAAAAAGATGATCTCAGTCTTCGAAATGATATCCATCAATAGATCGAGTCCTTTTCGAGCATAGAACATCCCGGGTGCAAAGGATATTCTGGCTCCGGAATGGTCAAGGATCTCCTTCTGCATTTCAAATGGAGTTTCTCCGGCAAAGGAGGATAGATGCAGGTATTTCGCATCGTTCGCATACAAAAGGTTCTCGGATGTCAGGCGGAGCGTATCGTTCACGCCAGGGTATACATACATAGAGCGCTCACCATTCCTGTCTATTAGTACGATCGCCATGCCGGTTCTTCCCTCAGCGATCTCGACTCCGCTGACATCCACCCCATCTTTCTTCATCTCTGAACGCAAGTATGCACCGTCGGAATCATCTCCAGCCCTGCCGATAAAACCTGTTTCTATGCCGAGCCTGGCAAGACCTGCAATGGTGTTTGCAGCAGAGCCGCCAGGCTGCTCGCTTGCGCTATCGATCCATATCTCCTCTCCAGGTTCTCCGATCCGCTCGACGAGATAGAGTTTGTCCATATTCAGTGCGCCGATACCGATGACCTCAACCATGCATAATCTCCACGATTGCTTCTGATATTCCTGTAATAACGAATTGGACGGCAATGGTTGCCAGTAATAATCCCATGAGCCTCATGATGACCTTTGTCCCTGTGGTGCCGAGTAGTTTGAAGATCACCGCTGATTTTGTAAGTATGATGTATGAAATCGAGAACACGAGTACGATGTTGGCGAGAAGAATCAGTATATCAATAAAAGTATCTGCCTGGTTGAACAGAACGATGCTCATGGTGATGGCACCCGGACCTGCAAGAAGCGGGATCGCCAGGGGCATCACAACGATATCCTCTCTTGACATGGCATCCCTCTTCTCTTCCTTCGTGCTTTCTGTCCCTGTTTTCCTGCCAAAGAGCATCTCTATGGCTATGATGAACAGTAAGAGCCCTCCTGCAATCCGAAACGAGTACAGATCGATGCCGAGGAACTGGAATACGCGATTGCCGCCAATGGTGCAGAGAATAATTACAATCGTTGCGATGATTACCGCTCTTCCGATCATCCGACTCCGATTTTTAATGCTATACATCTCGAGCAGCGAATGGAAAGTGGGCACATTGCCGATGGGATCCACTATCAGAAACATCGCAACGAATGAGTAAACAGCGTAATTGAGGTCAATCATGCTTTGCTGAGCGCAACCATCATCTCATGCATAAATGGATCCGGACCAAGATAGCCTGTGATGCGATGTATCTCGGCACCGTTTGCCTGCAGGAATAGGATGGTCGGCAGACCATATACCCTATATTTCGATGCAATATCGCCACGCTCATCCGAATTAACCTTGATGCACACAAACTTTTTTGCTATTTCAATCACATCAGGGTCGCTATAGGTTTCTTTATCCAGTTTTCTACAGTATACACACCGGTTAGCGTACACATCGATCATCACAGGCTTGTTCTGCTCTTCTGCGATCTTTATCCCTTCTTCATAAGAATACCATCTGATTCCCTCATCGGTTGCTGATGGTTGGGATGGCGTTGAATCGAGACATGCACAGGCGGTACATGCAATAAGTATCAGCAATGCAAATGTTCTTCTGTTTTTTATACGATCACCTCTGCTATTATTGGCTGGTACATTCCATTAACCTTATCCCTGTGAAAAACCCAACCTACCCATCACGAAACAGTCGAGGTCGAAGATGAACCGAGATGGAATGGACGAAAAAACCATTGAATCGATATTGACCGATCTGAAAAGCAAAGATACACCTTATGAACGCGTTTTGAGTTCGATGTGTACGTATCCTCACCCCATTGCAGTGAAGGCACATACACAGTTCATTGAGGCAAATCTCGGTGATCCCGGACTTTTTGCCGGAACTGCAGAAATCGAGCGCGAGGTGGTGCAGATGATGGGTGCGCTCTTCAGCAATCCTGATGCGCAGGGGTATATCACCACCGGCGGAACCGAATCGAATATTCAGGCGATACATGCAATCAGAAATGCGCGCAATCTGCGTGATCCGAACATCATCGTTTCGAAATCAGCGCATTTCTCATTCGACAAGCTCGCCGACATTCTCAAGATCAATGTGCGAAAAGCAGACCTTGATCCAGATTTCAAGATCGATCTTTCATCGGTTGAGGATTTGATCGACAAAAACACAATCGGCATAGTTGGAATTGCGGGTACCACTGAATTCGGGCAGATAGATCCGATAAGGGAACTTTCGGATCTTGCACTATCGGAAAATATATTTTTACATGTTGATGCCGCATTCGGGGGATACGTAATCCCGTTTCTCCGGAAGAAGTATGATTTCGATTTCAGGATCCCTGGCGTCACATCGATCGCTGCTGACCCGCACAAGATGGGTTTTTCAGTGATTCCCACGGGTGGGCTTCTGTTCCGGGATTCCTCATATCTGAACCGGTTGTCAGTGGATACTCCATATCTAACGGTCACATCCCAGCAGACGCTCACCGGAACCAGAAGCGGAGCATCGGCTGCCGCTGTGTATGCGTTATTCAAATACCTTGGAAGGGTGGGCTATGAGCGAATCGTTGACCGATGCATGGAACTCACTCATGAACTGATTGCAAGAGTTCGCAGATCCGGAATCGAACCATTGATCGATCCGGTGATGAACGTGCTCGTGCTTGATGTGCCGGATGCCGATCTGGTGCGCAGCAAGCTTAAAGAGCGGGGGTGGGCGGTATCGATCACCCGCGATCCGCGTGCGCTGCGTCTGGTGATCATGCCGCACCTCACAGAAGAGAACATGAATCTGTTTGCAGACGACCTTGTCGATGTTGTGAGATGAACATGCTGAAAATGCGGATACCAACATGATATTGAGCATGTACGTTTGTAGGTGACTTTTTATTATTTTCTGGCTGCACTTACAATTATATCAGCCGCAGAAGTCCCAGCGATCAGTTTCTTATCGGCTCTGCTATTGCTGTTAGGACTTGGTGCGATTGCAATGAGGACGATGTATAAGAGGCGACGAAGCCAGTGAAGAACTGACTTCTTGTTAAAACTGCGGCTGGGCAAAAAACAGAAAAAAATAAGGAAATGGATAAAAATCCATCTTTTCTTTTTAGAAAAGATTAAATAACGACAGCGATTATCATCGATATGGCGATTGGTATGGAAGAACAGATAACATCCCTAAGCCTGCCACTGGCGATGACCGAGGAAATTGAGGTTTTGGTAGGATCTGGAGAATATTCATCAAGAAGCGATGTATTAAAGGATGCTTTTCGGGTTTTTTTAGAGAACAAGCCTGAAAAGAAGATATTTATCGGCATAGAGATGTACAGGCACGGGCGTGTATCTCTCATGAGAGCATCAGAGATCGCTGGTATGGGCTTTGAAAGCTTCAAGGAAGTGCTGACAGATCGCGGCATCAGTATCAGGACTGCAACCCCGACAGAAAGAGAGCTGGAGGAAGAAGTCAAATATCTTGAGATGTTATGAATGATCGCCCTGGATACAGATTTCGCTAGCGTGTTGGCTAAAGCAGAGATAATAGAGTTAGTTAAAAAGCTATTTTCGGGAAAACATGATCTGATAATCACTCCAAAAGTTTATGAGGAATTGAATGTGCCAAAAGAGCATGGATACACCTATCCAGATGAGATATTCAAGAATATAGGCGTACTGACAGCAGAATCAAAGGAGCAGGAACTGTATATGGAGTTGCTCAGTGATAATCCAACGTTAGGCAGGGGTGAACTGGAATCTATTGCTATCTGCATGAACCGTTCAGCTATTTTTGCAACGCTTGACGAAAAAGCCAAGCACTTTGCTAAAAACCGAGATATACATGTCCTGCACATACACACAGTTCTAAAAATGCTACTGAAAACAGGACTATGCTCTGAAAAAGATATAATGAACATAGTCAAGAAAATCGAAAAGACAGACAGGAGGATGATCAAACTTGAACTTATACTTGCATAGGCGTGGGTTATCATGTGATTTTAATCTCGTAATACCATAAGACTCTATAAATATGTTGCACCTTTAGCCCAGATGACGTCCACATTGGACATAGCAGTAGATTCTAAATAGCTTAATACAATGGATGAAAACAACCTGATCGATGATCTGATCCGGTATTTCAGTGGAGAAGTTGTGGATTTCTCAGAATATGAAATCAACCTGCCCCATCTTACCGACTTTGAGCAAAGAGTCCTCGATGAGGTCAGAAAAATACCGCATGGCTCGGTTGTCACGTATTCAACGCTTGCTTTTCGGATCGGAAATCCAAAGGCAGCGCGGGCGGTCGGGAACGCGCTCAGGAAGAATCCCGTGCCAATCGTAATCCCGTGCCACCGGGTGGTTGCGAAGAACGGGATCGGCGGATACGTCTTTGGTGTGGATATGAAGCGGTATCTGCTAAAACTGGAGGGCGCGTTGGGGTAGTAACCTTGAAGCCTATC
>JAYEGV010000111.1:7775-10535 GCA_034659235.1 Methanobacteriota archaeon | reverse complement strand
TCAAATTCTTCAGGCGCGATCAACATGACGAACCTTTACATCAAAGCAACACCGTCGCTGGACGAGAACCTTGATACATTGCTTCCGGACTTCATCGAGTACAATGTGATCTTCGCTTATCTGGACACACTCACGAAAGGGCATGTGTATACGTTCTCGGATGGCAGTTATGAGAACACATCTATGTTTGAGGATGAGGATGATGAAAATAAAACTGTTACCATCATCCTTCCAAGAAACACAACCGAAGTATACATCGCAAGAATGGACGTGAGTGGAGGTCCGGTCTATGATGCTGCTGTAGCCGAACACGTGAATCCATCAACAGAACATCAACGCGAGCCCTGTATAGCGGTCAACAACTCCTCTGTGATGCTTATATGGACACAGGATGATGGCGCCAATCAGCAGATATATTCTGCAATACGCAGCATTTCTGCGGAGCCCTGGTCACAGGCAGTTCAGGTGAACGCGTCATCAGATCAACAGCAGGCAGGCACTCTTGGAGTGAACAACTCTGGCATGTTCGCTGCATGGGAAGAGGGGGATGGCGCAAACCGTCGTGTCTATTATACAGAGAATGGAACAGAAATTGAGGTCCATATCTCTTCAGATACCCAGACCGAACCATCGCTTGCCGTGAACAGTACAGGGCAGGTGTTTCTCGCATGGACATACGGATCTGGCGGAACCAGACAGATATACTATTCCGAATACAACCGCACCGCATGGTCTCTTCCTATGCCTGTGAACTCTTCCACCGATGCACAGACCGAGCCATCGCTTGCTGTGAACGAGACCGGCTGGGCGTTCCTTGCATGGGTGGAGGATGCTAAAATACATTATTCCGAATACAACCACACAAAATGGTCGCATGCGATCCGTGTAAGTAACGCTGCTCATCAGTCCTCACCAACGATCGTTGTAAACGATTCTGGCTGGGTCTTTGCTGCCGGAGTGCATGGAACCGGTGTGAATGCACGCATCTACTACTCCAAATACAACCGTACAGGATGGTCGACTCCGATGCGGGTTGGCGATGAGGTTGCGCAGACGAATCCTGATATTGCGATCGACTCGAACAATCGCACGCATCTGGTATGGGAGCAGTCAGGCGGTATTTATTATTCCAATAATACTGCGGGAACATGGAACACACCGATCATGATCACCGACGATGGTAAACATCCAACGATCGATGTGGATTCATCCAATATACCTCATATCGCATGGGAACGCAAGAATGGGATATGGTATGTATGCAGAGCATCACAGACAAATTACGGGCATTATCCTACACTGCCTTATGTGGTTATCAATGATACAAAGATATGGGAATATAATATCACAGAGATCAACTACAACGACACTTCGACGAAGTATCCGATGCCCCTTTGCAACGGATCCTCGCTTTCCAAGACGTTTGACATTGGTGAGACCGTCGAGGGACCTGTCAATCTCTCGATCTATGCCGGCGGAAACAATTCGAGTTTTGATCTGTATGTCAATGACGTGTATGCACGGTCAGGTTACACGAACGACACCACGACAGAGCAGAATATCACAGCTCCCCAGAACCTCTGGCGTCGGAACCGCAACACGGTGCGCATCAATGTGACCTCGGGGTGCACCGACTGGTACTACACCAACTCGACCGGCAATTCTGACGACTGGTACCACAATCAGACAGATTACAACCCTCTTCCGGATGATGATAATACCTGGATGATCCGGTTGTATGGGCATGAATATCGAGGCACAGAGACCACTGGTGACTTCTCGGATGTGCTGAACAGATGCCTCAACCCAAATGCCACCACTGAAATTAATGTCACGATCCATTCGGATTCGGAAGGGAATATCACGCTCTCGCGTCTGCGCATATACTACTATATCAGGGGGAATGAGACTCATGTCACACAGACGCGAATCATAACGCACGGCATCCCTCCCTCTGATTCGGTCACAACAACGAAACTCATAACCATTCAGGATAGTGATATCCCAGACTCGCCAGAGGCTCGGAACGATGCCGAGGCTCGAATACCAGACGCGAGTATGGCGCCAGCACCAATCATCGACCTATGGAACCTTGTTGAAGTGAGACTGGAGATGTGGTATAGATGATACGGGACGAGAAAGGGCAGTGGATCATTCTTGCCGGATTTACTATAAGCATAGCTCTAGCTGTACTGATCGTTCTCTTGAATCTCTCATTTATGTCCGGATACCATTCCTCACAGGCACAGATCGAGTTTCCGATGTACGAACTCCGCGAGCTGTATGATGAAACAGAGATTGCAGTGAATACCGCTGCTATGAATGTAAATTATACCAACGATCCCGACAAGGACGTGATCGACGATGCTGATGTGGTTAATCATACGATGGTGAACTTTGGAAACTTTTTATCCCAGTTGTATGCCTATCATGGGCAGCTGGTGTATATGTCTGTGAATACCACGACAAACAACACCGGATCGCTGAACATCACCAGAGTGAATGTCACAGTCGCCTTTGATGATGGAGTCACGCAATATACTGAACATTTGGGGAGTGAGAGATGAAATCGTTACGGGGTTTAGGAATATGATTCACAGAGATGACCACGCAGTATCCTTCACACTCGAATATATCATGATATCGAGTATAGCGATTCTTTTCTTCGCAACCGTGGCGCTGACCGCTGGCATGATGCTCACCGACATCCCAACCGATATCGCAGCAACCCAGCAGTTCAATGATATTGGAAACGACATC
>JAYEGV010000111.1:0-7675 GCA_034659235.1 Methanobacteriota archaeon | reverse complement strand
TATCATGATATCGAGTATAGCGATTCTTTTCTTCGCAACCGTGGCGCTGACCGCTGGCATGATGCTCACCGACATCCCAACCGATATCGCAGCAACCCAGCAGTTCAATGATATTGGAAACGACATCAGCACCAAGTTAATCATGTTCTATCTGATTGCACCAGAGAACGGCACGCTGAACACATCGCTTACGATGCCGCCTGCCATTGGCGGACACACATACACCGTAAAGATGTCCACCAGTGAAACCACCGATCAGCAGGTGATAATCGATGCGGATGATATCGATATCAATATATCATATACCGTAAACGGCATCGGCGCATCCATCCCGATCGATGGGGAGACACACAGCGCCAGCGGCAGACATAGATTGTGTTTTGTCAGTAAGTAGGAGGATATATGAACAAGAATTTTTTTCAATCAGATAGAGCAGTTTCCGAGGTAATAGGATACGCACTCGTATTCGGAATCATTGTGACCGCAATCGGATTGATCTATGTGGCTGGTCTACCGGCACTGCAATCGTCGAAGGATACGACCCAGTTCAAGAGCGTTGAACAGGGTTTTATGATCCTAAGAACCGATCTCCTGAAGGTCGCTCTCGATCAATCACCTGTCAGGACAACAAAACTGGGCACTGCCGAAGGCGGCTCGCTCTCGTCCGATCCTTCCGCATGCAAACTGTCGCTCAAGATATTCGAGAGCACAAATCCGGTGTTCGACGATACGATCGAGCTGGGGAATATCGAATTTGCGAGCAGAATTGGCTCGATATCATGTGAAAATGGCGCAGTGGTCACGAAGTATCCGTCCGGATCGATCATGACATCTAAACCAAGAATGTTCAATTCCACTGATCAGGGAAACATCATGTTTTCGCTTGTTAAGATCAACGATTCGTTCTCTTCTGTTGGAGGTGGGATTGCGCGAATCACGATCAGCAATCCACGGTTCAACGAGAGCATATTCAGTACGCCAGAGGTTTACCGGAATGGTAAACTGAAAATAAAGGTTGATAGCGAATATGCAGATGCGTGGGAGCGATTTCTGGAGGATGAGTTCGATACGGCGTTCACCGATTCAACCGACGATACAACTGGCTTGAGCGATCCGATATCATTCAATAAACTGGTGGTCGTTGAATACATCGTCAGTGTGGATGTGGGATGATCATTTGAATATTTAACACCATCCAATCGATCTTTATGATGAAATGACGTCTTAACTACGGTCATACCTACTAAAAGCAAGTATACTTGCTCGAAAGGTTTATAACGTATCTTCTGATAATAACCCGTAACCATTCGACCAATTGGTCAGGACTTATCAACCGTGATACGTCACAATAAAAACATAGGAGGAATTGAATGGAACCCGCAATGGGTATGGGGCTTGTCGCCCTGATGGGTGCGGCAGCCACTGTTGCAGGATGCAGTGAAGACCTCGAATCGGATATGGGATCGCAGAGCAATCCGAATTCGCAGGTCCAGCTGGCTGCACAGGTTGGCTATCCGCACAGAATATTCAACAAAGCTATTTCTGGTGAACCGCCATCCAATGCGATGTACTGTGCCGTTGGTGCAGGCGTTGCCATGATGCTGATCCAATCGATGGATGCATCACCGCTTCTCGCAATCGCAGTTGGGGCATTCGTTGCTGCGCTCTTAAACGGCGTCTTCTCGACTACTTCATATATGGGAAGAAGCGCCAGTCAGACCCGGTTCAGCCAGTATGTGTATCTTGATGTGCTGCGTAACCATGTCCTCGGGATCATGGGACATGCCTACGTAACCGCGTTCTGTATCGTCGGTCTGTCGTACGTCATGTGGAATCAGGATCTGATCGGACATCCGTTCCCGTTCCCGGTGATTGCACTGGTCTGGGGACTCTGTGTCGGTGCGATCGGATCATCCACAGGTGACGTGCACTACGGTGCGGAGCGAGAGTTCCAGGACTTCAAGTTCGGATCAGGACTGAACGCTTCTGATTCCGGAAACATCACCAGGTTTGCAGAGGCAGGAATCAGGTCTTCGATGGACAACGCATGGTACTGCTCGAAGTTCGGAGGACCTGTGACAGGCATTGCTTTCGGAATGGTCGTATTCCTTGACAACTGGCGATCAACAGCATTTTCAGGCTGGACTGCTGTTGTTGCAGGACTGGTGATCGTTCTTGCGCTGATCATCTACAACCGGCAGATTGAGAACTACGCCAGGAAGAAATACGGACCGTATCCGGAATATGCAGGAGAGATTGAAGCATGACTGATATTACAATTGTAGGAATGCTTGCAGCACACTGGGCGTCGATTATAGGGATCATTATTGGTGGTCTCTGTATCGCAGTCGGTGTTCACTTTGTTCCGGTAGGAGGCGCTCCTGCGGCTATGGCGCAGGCAACCGGTATCGGAACAGGAACCGTGCAGCTTGCTGCTGGTTCAGGACTTACAGGACTGCTTGCTGCAGGATACATGTATATGGTTATGTCAGCAGGCGGTGCCGCAGTAGGTATATCTCAGATTGCCCTGATATGCGCAACAGGCGCAGTCGGCGCGATGATCATGATCTGTGTAACGATGCTTGTCGGAAACTGGGTGTATATCTATGGCGTGGGCGTGCCACCGGCTTCAGCGAAGAGGGACTACGACCCGATCACAAAAGACCCGCAGGCGCCGTATGTCGCTCCCGGAACAGTCGGACAGGGCATGCCAACGGTATGTTTTGTGAGCGGAACAATGGGAGGTCTTCTCGGAGGTCTCGGAGGATCGCTTATCTACTGCATGTTGATGTGGGTGAATGGTGATCCCGCGATCTCAAGCATCTTTGCGATAGGGATCTTCGTTGTGAATGCGGTTTTGCCGTCGTACAACATCCAGGGAACGATCGAGGGATTCCATGATCCGAAGTTCAAGCGAGTGCCAAAGGCGATTGTTGCATGCTTTATTGCATCGCTTCTCTGCGGAATCATCGCAGTCTTGATCCCGAGCGCAGCCATGCTTGCAGGAGGTGCATAATATGTCGGCAGGAGAAACCGCGAATCAGGTTGATGCCAAGGGCATCGTGGTAGGACTCGTCGGAATATACATAGCAGGTATCGCAGCAGATGCGGGAATGCCATATCTCATATTCCTTGCAGGAATCGGTGCGGTCTTTGCGACCAAGATGGGCGCTGATGGTGTTCGCAGGGTATGCAGCTATGGCATCGGTACAGGTGTTCCATCGATCGGAATGCTCGCTCTCGGGATGGGTCTTATTTCAGCGATGTTCGGACTTGCTCTCGGAGCAATCATCGGAGTACCCTACATCGGACCGATCGTCGGTCTGGTGGTTGCGGTTGTGATCGGATGGATCGTCGGAACACTAGCAAACAAGGTCATCAAACTGAACATTCCGGTTATGGAGCGGTGTCTTATGGAGATTGCAGGCGCTGGTGTGCTCGTAATGACCGGGCTTTCTGTCATGATCGCTGGTAGTATGAACTTCGCAGATATCGCCGATAATGTCATTACGACCGGATACATCGCACCTGTCTTCATTCTCGGTGCGCTCGGCATCCTGCATCCGTTCAACGCCAGTCTCGGACCTGACGAGACACAGGATCGGACACTGGTGCACGCATACTCAGTAGGTGCAATCGGAATGACGATAGCAGGAGTCTGCTCGATCGCGACTATTGACCCGATCGCGGCAATACTCTCAATTGTTATCGGAGCTGCCATCTGGTATGTGAACTTTATGGGGTTCGTGAAACTCGTGAAGCGCGATGCAGGCGCGGGCTATGTTGGAACCGGACTACTTCCACCGGGGGCGATGTAAAATGGATGTTGCAAGAATAGTACCCGAGTTTCATGTACTTCTTGACCCGATGACAGGCATTGTGGCTGAGGAGAGGGAGGACTTAATTATGTTCTCGCTCGTTCCGATTCAGGCACAACTGGACGTGCTCGAAGAAGTTGCCGACGATCTGATGAATTCGCTTGAACCCGGTAAAGAACTGCTGAGCACATATCCTGGACGAGAAGAGACGTCGCGGATTGCAGGAGTGTATGCGAATGTGTTCTACGGACTGGTCATTGGACTCTTGATCGCGTTCATGGCAGCGATGGTAGTAGTTGTAATGGGAGGGATCTGAAAATGGCAAAAGTAGCAGCATCCGATCCATGGCCCATCATCACAGGTGAGTTTGAGATCGGAAACCCTGAGGACTGTGTTGCAGTCACTACCTGCGGGTCCCATCTGAGTGATTTCCCGCTTGCAGCAGGAGCATCGATCACAGGACCAACCAAGACCGAGAACATCGGAATCGAGAAGCTGGTCGCAAACATCATAGCGAACCCGAACATCAGGTTCCTTGTCGTGACTGGAATGGAGGTCAAGGGTCATATCACAGGACAGGCGTTGGTATCATTTCACAAAGGTGGAATCGATGCCGACGGACGTATCATCGGAGCGGTAGGAGCGATTCCATTCATCCAGAATCTGGATGATGATGCCATAAAGAGGTTCCAGGAACAGATCGTCGAGTGCGTCGATCTCATTGATACAGAGGACGAGGGCAAGATATCAGCCGCGGTAAAGGCATGCGTTGCAAAGGATCCTGGCGCTCTTGATGTAGAGCCGATGGTAATCAAGATGGAGGAAGGCGGCGGCGAAGAGGAGATCGCAGGATTTCGACCGATGGCTGCCGAAGTCGCAACCGTCCGCGCACGGATCAAAGAGATCGAAACAGTGATGATTGCCACAGGCAACATGAACAAGTTTGCAGCAGGTGTCTACGCCGCCAAGATCGAGGGAATCATGATCGGTCTCACGATGACGCTGATCCTTCTTGGACTGGTGGTGATGGCGGAAGGAGCTCTCAGCTTCCTATTAGGAGGTACATGATATGGCAGAAGAGGAAAAGACAGAAGAGACAATTGAAGCGGCACCAGAGGAGGAAGCAGCCGGAGAGGAGATTGCTTACGGAGTCGGTACCCCAATGGTGATTGAGCCATTCATGGAACCATTTGAGACCGCTGTCGAGAGCGTACGGCGCCGTGCACAATTGATTGCACGTAACCAGAAACTGGATTCCGGTTTCACGGCAGGCGCACCGCTCGGTGTCGCAGCAGGCATATTGTTCGCTCTCATACTGGCTCTGTTACCATTGTTGTGGATGAAGGGGTGATAAGATATGGCAGAAGAAGGACAGATCATCGTTCCACACGTCGTCGTTGACAGGGCTGGGTACAACGAGGTTCTGAGAAGGCTGGACGAGATCGATGAGAAGATTGAGTTCGTAAATTCCGAGATATATCAGCGGATCGGAAAGAAGGTTGGTAGAGATATTGGCATACTCTACGGAATAACGACAGGGATAGCGATAGCATTATCCTACGTAATCCTAACAGGGATAACAATCTAATTGAGGTATTAATATGTTCAGATTTGATAAGGAACAGAAGGTTTTCGATTTAGGAGGCACAACGATAGGAGGTCAGCCAGGAGAATATCCGACCGTGCTCTTCGGTTCGATGTTTTATGCCCGGCATAAGATCGTATCGGATGAGGACAAAGGGATATTCGACAAGAATGCTGCCGACAATCTCTGGACAGCAGCAGAAGAGATCAGTGACATAACAGGCAACCCGCACTGCAACCAGATCGTTGGCGAGACGAACGAGGCGATGAAGAATTATATCGACTGGTTTGTGGACGGGTACGATGAGCCATTCTTAATTGACTCATCAGCTGGCGACGTTCGGGCGTATGGTGTTGGGTACGCAACCGAGATCGGTGTTGCGGACCGCGCCATACACAACTCGATCAATGCGAGTATTCACGAGGATGAGGTTGCAGCATTGAAGGCGTCTGATCTTACATCCGCTATCATTCTCGCATTCAATGCAACCGAGCCAGGTGTCAAAGGAAAGGTAGAGATCCTTGAGATCGGTGCTGCAGGCATTGAGAAAGGCATGCTCGATATCGCCGAAGAATGCGGCATCACAAAGCCACTCGTGGATATCGCTGCGATGCCACTCGGATCAGGCGCAGGCGCAAACGTGCGTGCAGGCGTTGCTGTAAAGGCACGATTCGGGCTTCCGGTTGGCGCGGGCTACCACAACTCGGCATCGGCATGGGACTGGATGAAGACGTTTAAGAAGGAGCACCGCGAGGTGTGGCCTCCCGTTGACATCGGAAACAACCTGATTGCGGGAATTGCTGGAGCTGACTACTACCTGTACGGACCGATCGAGAATTCGACGATGATCGCGCCTGCTGCAGCGATGATCGATATCATGGTTGCCGAGAATGCGGAAGAACTCGGACTCACTGTGAAGGATCCGAACCATCCGTTCAAGAAGCTGATTTGATTGTGTGAATCCCCCTGTGCGGGGGATCTCTTTTTTATTTTTCTGGAAGCCCCGGGAGAGACTCTTCGACAGGTGGTTTTTTGGGGTTTCAAGTGGAGTTACAGAGAGTGTAACGATGGCAAAGAAGAAACGATATCGCGGACATTTCTGTAAGGTATGCGGGAAGATCCTGCCAAACGAGAAATTCTCTGGCAAAGGGCACGCAGCCCATATCTGCAAGAAATGTGCAAGAAAATCAAAGGCGCAACAGTCAGAAGAGATCGCCATCACTCGCATTTACCATGTACTTTCATACCACAACCTCTCGCGGGACAATCGGAGGATGCTGGAGAATTACACCCATAGCAGAAGTGAACGGGTTCGCTCGGAGGCACTGACTGTGCTCGCCGCTTTTACAAGATATCCCCCATCAGGTGGGATTGAATGCGCGGAAGAGGACTTCCTGAGCGGAGAAATAAGTGATGACATCTTGGAATGAGTCTCATGATCGATATTGTATCGCATCCCCCCGGCTTCACAGCAGCCTGTTACCATCCTTGGGTGCAGGGTTCAGTTCTGAAGCGGCGGCTAACCTTTCCTCAGATTGGATTTTCACCGAGCTGTGATAGCATAAATTTTACTCGGCGCACTCGTGCCATTCGTCCGATTCGTGAAAATCGTGATTTAATCACTTTTTACGGAAATCCCTGCAAATAAAACATGAATAACACGAATTACACGAATATTGTTTGATATTGTGGGTATGTTTAAGGATATTCAATCTGATCAAGTTATTTTGTGATAGTTCCTTAGTGTCCCACACCCTCAGTAGCTAACATTTTTACGGTTATGTGTATACCGCTGTTGATTATGAATTCGAAGAACGGCACAATCGAAAATTCCAGTGAAATCACTATATCCTTAAGTTTTACCGCAGAGTACGCGGAGAACGAGAGAGGCATCAGAAAACCCAGCGAGGATTGGAACAGTCTTAAAACTCTGCGTCCTCTGCGATCTCCGCGGTGATAAATCACTGGATTTTTAGACAGTGCCTCGAAGAACCAATGCAGTACTTCTATGTTGATGAGACTTGTTGATACGTCACCTGCTTCTGGTTTTCAATTGCCTGAAGACATGACCAAACTGTTTGGTGACGCTGTAACATCAAAAAGTGTTAGCTACTGAAGTCCCACACCTATTCTTTCACACCCGATTCTCCATTTCCACAATACATTTATGAAAACAGAGTCACGTATATCCTATGTTTCCAATGAACGATCATATCAGCATACAAAATCATCATCTCACAATCGGCGGCGTTGATGCGGTCTCGCTTGCAGA